>CAMLFF010000017.1 GCA_946479185.1 uncultured Sphingobium sp. | reverse complement strand
CCGTCCGATGGCGCGCCAGCTCGGACTGATCATCCCGCCGACCATCGGGCCGGTGGAGAAGGTGGAGCTCGAGCTTCCGTGCTCGGAGAGCCACGAGCTCGTCGCCTATCGGGTGGTGGCGGAAAGCCCGGTTGCGCGGGGCGAGCGCATACCGCGCTGGGCGCGCCCGTCGCAAAGCCTTTTGCGCTCCGCACCGGCACCGCCGCGCCCACGCCGCCATCGATCACGCCGACGGTCGTGCGTATCTGCCTCGCCCCCTTCCCGGATGAGGATGATGTGTTGCCTGCCGCCGCGCCGCTGGGAAACAGGAGCTGGTCGGCAGTGAAGGTCACCTCGGGCAGCGCTGCCCTTAATTGGGCAAGGGCCGCGGGCAGGCTGAGGCCCTTTGGAACGGATAGTTCGGTGGCGGACAATCCCAGATTACTGAAATTCTCTTCCCCAGTTGCCGAAAAGCCCATCGATTGCACGGTCGCGCGTGCAGCCGCATCGCCATCAAGCATCAAGAGGATTGCGCGGCGTGCCGGTTGGCCGCTCTCATCGGCTTCCACGCTGCTCCGGTGCACGCGCAGAAAATCCTCGATGTGCTCGATCCGGTCGCGCGCCATAGCTGTTATGGAGCGAGCAGGGGCGGTCACGGCATCAAGCGATGCCTGAGCGTCCAGGCTATTCGTTGCCCGATCCAGCACCGATCCGATCGGCCGATCAATCCCGGCCCCGCCGATATTGGGCAAGCCGATCTGCGCCACCGCAGGCGTGAGCGCTGTGAGCAGCAGGGGAGCAATCAGGCGACAATCCATCTTCTTCATCCTGTCATGGAAAAATGACGCTATGCAATGGATGAAACGGATGAGTTGGTCCGTTGCATCCAACAAGTGAGAGGCATTTGGTTCTGAGCACGGATTTTGAGGATGGCATCGTGGCCCTGCTGCCCCGGCTTCGGCGGTTCGCGGCAGGCTTGTCCCGCAATTTCGCCGAGGGCGACGACCTGTGCCAGATGACCATCGAGCGCGCGCTCAGGGCCCGGACTCAATGGGCGCAGGGCACACGGCTAGACAGTTGGATGTACCGGATCATGCGTAATTTATGGATCGACGAAATTCGCGCAAAGACCAGGCGGCAGCAGACCTTTCTGGATGAGGAGGCCGGCCTTGCCGTGGGTGTCCCCGCCGAGCAGGAAGCTCATGCCGAACTGGCCTATGTGGATCGCGCGCTGGCAAAACTGCCGGACGAACAGCGTGAGGCAGTGCTGCTCGTGATGGTAGAGGGCTATGGCTATCAGGAGGCAGCCGATATCATCGGTTGCCCGGTGGGCACGCTCAGCTCGCGCTTCGCGCGTGGCCGGGATGCCTTGCATGCATTATTGGAGGGCGCAGAATGACGATCAACCGGGAGATGCTCGCCGCCTATGCCGAGGGCCAGCTGAATGAGGAAGGCCGGGCGCTTGTCGAAGCGGCCATGATCACCGATCCCTCGCTCGCGGAAACGATCGCGCAGCACCGCGCTCTGCGCGAACGGTTGCAAGCCCGTTTCAACCCTGTGCTGACGATGCCGGTGCCAGATAAGCTTGCTAAGGCCGTCCGCGCCTCTGCCCCAACGGCCGAGATCGCCGATCTAAAGGCCGCGCGCGCCGCCAAGGCTGAGAAGACGCGCAGTCCCTCGTTTAGCCGTTGGGTCATGGGAAGCTCGATTGCGGCTGCGCTTGCCATCGGCCTTGTGATCGGGAACCAGATGCCGGGACGAGGGGCCCCAAGCGGCATGGATGGCCAGGTGGTGGCTCAAGGGGCGCTCGATGAGGCGTTGACTACGCAACCGGCCTCAACGGCGCAGCAACCAGTGAATGTGCTGCTATCCCTGCGCGATACCAAAGACCGTTATTGCCGGGTGTTCCAGACCAGCAATACGGCAGGCCTCGCCTGCAGGAATGATGATCACTGGGCGATTGAGCGCCTTCAAAACGGCGAGGCCTCACAAGGCGGGCAGTATAGGCAAGCGGGAAGCGAACTGGGCGAGATCATGGCCGCGGCGCAAGCTATGGCGTCCAAGGGAGCACTAACCCCGGAGCAGGAGCAGGAAGCGCTGAAGAGCGGCTGGAAATAGGCAGCATCGCAAAGGCTTTTCCCGATTCCGAATGCCGCTCTTCTTTGGGTGCGAACGGCAGGAGGCGCCATCATCTCGGATATTCGCGATCGCACGAGCATTGCCCGTTAGCAGCCATTCATTCAGAACGGCCGTTCCGGTGATTAAAGCGGGCGCTTGTTGGTAGGTCCATCAGCATCGACTGCCGCTTTGTAGTTTGCAATTGATTTGGCCGTTCGCACAAACCCACATACGGTGGATAGGTGGCGCAAAAGACTTCACGCCGAGATGGGGCTATTGAAATGGGAATATTCCGCGGGGAACGAGAGATCTCAAAAAATGTTACTCAAGTTGGTTGCGGATCTTGGTCTGAATTTCGTGGAAGAGTAATCACGGACTTCTTCACCGATGGCTTGTTCAGGAAGGGTGACTATCTTTTCCGAGGCCAAGGCACAGATGGATGGAAGTTAAGTACATCATTTGACCGCTGGTACAGTGGCGATCGAGCTCAAAAAGACTCCGTGGCGGATCTCCTACTCCAAGAATTTTCGGCAGAGTGTGAGCTTGAAGATATGCCGGATTCGCTGCGGAGCGACAAAATGGCGATGTTGGGACTCGGCCAGCACCATGGGCTCCCAACTCGGTTACTTGACTGGAGCGAAAGCCCGTTCGTGGCGGCGTTTTTTGCGTTTAGCGGTCACGTCCGCCAAGGCATCAATCTGGAAAAGTATGTTGCGGTTTGGGTTCTGGACGCGAAAAGCCCTGCGTGGACAGAATCTGCGGGGTGCCCGATTGTTAAGGTTCCCGCAGTCTGGAATCCCAGGATTAAGAACCAGTTTGGGAAATTCACCTACCTGAAAAATCCAGCCAACTCGTTGGAGGAGTATGTGTCGCAGTTTTCAGACGGCGAGGTTATTTTGACTAAGTATACCATTCCCGCCGGCGACTTTCGGGTTGCGATGTCAGAGCTGGATGCCATGGGCCTGTCTCATGCTCGCATATATCCTGGATTGGAGGGCTTCGCTCGAGCAGCTGAGGTGAGGGTTACTTTGGGCCGGATCTAAATCACAGGAAGTTTCTCGGCTCAGCCCTTCTGCCCTCAAAGCCGACGTTCCCGGCACAAATGAAGTTCGTCGAAAGCCGCCCTTCATTCATGGTATGGTCGGCGCGTCGGAACGCCTGGGTTTGGGACATTACTGCCGTTCCCAGGCCACCCATCGAATGGCAGAGTTCGCCAAAAGCCGACGTCAGGTCGTGAGGCTCTGAATGGCCACAATTGCGGACAATCCTGACAGGCCGCTTGTGGTGAGTAAAGCCGTGAAGCGGCCGTCGGTCCGCTGGCCTCTGGATGCCAGCAAATAGGGACGATCCCGAACGGCGGCTTCGCGGCTGCGAATGGGATAGCCGACATTCGATGGGTCGTTTTCGGGTTCCGGGACCAACCCGTTCCGACCCTTCTGCGCCTGATTTCCAAATCCCAAGTCTGGACCGACGGTTTTTCGATTCCTGCCCACCTAAACAGACCGTTTGCTCACCGGCGGCTTCCAAATGACTAAACCAATATAACTGCCATTCGAAAGGTTTTGCAGGCCTTCGGCGCGCTTTGGCACCGAAACTTCCCGGACGCCCTCGTGATGAAATTTGCCCCTCCGTTAATCGGGGCCTCTCAAATTTGTCCATCATGCCCCGGCCACCCATTGAGGCAGCCTGGTCAGTTATGCAGTTAGCTCGGGGCTGGGCGCACCGGCTTCTCGTTCATGCTCCAGCAGATTCGATAACTACACGATGTGCCCTAACATCGGCGCCAGAAGCGCCGATTCAAAATTATTATTTATTATCAATATGATAGTCCCGTCGCCATCGCATAATCGCGGCGTCGTCAGCAAGGCCCGCCTGATAATCGACGACAAGGTCATCGACCAGCTCTGCCACGCTCTGGATTGCGCGGGTCTGGCCAACGGAATGACCCGCGCCCCAGATATTCTTCCAAGCCTTACTGTCGCCATGCAGGTTAGAGAAATCAATCTTCTTCTTCACCTCGAGCATTTCGGGGGTGAAGCCTGCGGCGTCGAGGCTTTCCTTCATCCAGTTTGCCGGAACACCAGTGATGGCTGGTGTAGTGATGATGTCCTTCATCGTCGCGCGCACGAGCATCTCTCGATTGGCATCAGAGACGAGGCTCTCGCGTGTGGCGATGAAGCGCGTGCCCATATAGGCAAAGTCAGCGCCTAGCGCGAGTGCGGCGCGGATAGTCCGCGCGCTGCCGATCGCGCCGCCGAGAATAAGCGGCCCGCTCCAGAAGCTGCGCACCTCCTCAATGAAGGCAAAAGGGCTATATTGCCCGGTATGGCCGCCCGCGCCGCTCGCAACAAGAACGAGCCCATCGGCGCCTGCATCCACTGCCTTTCGGGCCTGCTGGGGCGTGATCACGTCCGAGAACACTGCGCCGCCATAAGCGTGGACTCGCTCAAGTGGCCGCACCGGGCTACCCAGCGCCGTAATCACGATGCGTGGCTTATGCTCGCAAATAAGATCAAGCTCGGCATTAAAGCGCTCATAGGTTTGATGCACGATCATGTTGATCGCCCACATGCCGGGACGACCTGCCGCGGCGAGCTCGCTCGCGATACGTGGCAGCCACTCGGCCAAATCCTCGATCGTACGGGCGTTGGGCGCAGGAAAGGCGCCGATGATACCCGCTTTGCCCGCCGCGATGACCATATCCGGCCCCGAAATCAGGAACATGGGCGCGACGACGACAGGGAGACGCATCTCACCATAGAGCTGCTGCACGAGTGATCGATCACCCATTGGCGCGCGCCATATCGAGTGCGACATCGACGATCATGTCTTCCTGGCCTCCTACCATGCCACGGCGACCCAGCTCGACAAGAATGGATCGCGTATCGACGCCATGATCGGCACTCGCTTTTTCAGCATGGCGTAGGAATGACGAATAGACACCGGCATAGCCCAGGCTCAGCGTTTCGCGATCGACACGGACGGGCCGGTCCTGAAGCGGACGGACAAGCTCTTCGGCAGCGTCCATCAGTTTGTAGAGATTGCAGCCATGCTTCCATCCCTTGCGATCAGCAGCGGCAATGAACACTTCGAGCGGCGCATTGCCCGCCCCGGCGCCCATGCCGGCGAGGCTAGCGTCGATCCGAATGGCGCCTGCCTGCACACCGACAATCGAGTTGGCGACGCCAAGGCTTAGATTATGATGCGCGTGGATGCCGCGCTGCGTCTCGGGCTTCAGCACCCGGTCATAGGCCTCAAAGCGCAGTCGATAATCGTCCATGTCCATCGCGCCGCCGCTGTCTGTCACATAGACGCAATGCGCCCCATAGCTTTCCATGAGCTGGGCCTGATCGGCGAGCCTTTCCGGCTCGGCCATATGGCTCATCATGAGGAAGCCTGAGACATCCATGCCCATGTTGCGGGCGGCCTCGATATGCTGCTTGGCAATATCGGCTTCAGTGCAGTGCGTCGCGACGCGCACCGAGCGGACGCCGAGGCGATAAGCGTGCTTAAGTTCCTCAATCGTTCCGATGCCCGGAATAAGCAGGGTGGTGAGTACGCTATGCTCGAGCACATCAGCGACGGCCTCGATCCATTCCCAATCCGTGTGCGCGCCGAAGCCGTAGTTGAAGGAGGAACCATTCAGGCCATCGCCATGCGCGACCTCGATGGCGTCCACCTTCGCCTCATCAAGCGCCTTGGCGATCTTGCGGACATGATCTAGGCCATATTGATGGCGGATCGCATGCATGCCGTCACGCAGGGTAACGTCCTGAATGTAAAGCTTGGTCGTGACCGGATCGAACCCCATTATACAAGCTCCTTCAGGAAGCGATGTCGCGCGATTTTCTCGGCTGTCGCGAGGCCCGCTGAGGTCATGATGTCGAGGTTGCCGGCATAGGCAGGCAGATAATGCGCTGCGCCTTCCACCTCCAGAAACACCGTGGTCTTGAGCCCTTCATATGTCCCAAGACCCGGAATGCGCACGGGGTTGTTCGATCCAAAGCGCTCGAACTGAACGTGCTGCTTTAGCCGGTAGCCCGGCACATAAGCTTGTACGCGCTCCACCATCGCCAAGATCGCGGCCTCTATCTCAGCTTCGCTGGCGCCGCTCGACAGGGTGAACACCGTGTCGCGCATGACCATCGGCGGCTCGGCGGGGTTAAGGACGATGATCGCCTTGCCCTTGGCCGCGCCGCCGACCTGCTCGATTCCCCGGCTGGTTGTTTCAGTGAATTCATCGATATTGGCGCGTGTGCCGGGGCCAGCGCTTTTCGATGCAATGGATGCGACAATCTCGGCATAATGCACGGTCGCGACCGAGGAGACTGCCGCGACGATCGGGATCGTGGCCTGGCCGCCGCACGTCACCATGTTCACGTTGACCGCATCGAGATGGGCATCGCCATTCACGACCGGGACCACATAGGGGCCGATCGCGGCGGGCGTAAGATCAATCATAACTTTGCCGGCATCGGTCACGATCTTGCTGTGGCGCGGGTGCGCACCGGCGCTCGTCGCGTCGAACACGACGCCAATCTGATCCCAGACGGGCAGGCCGATCAGACCATCAATGCCGCCCGCCGTGACGGCAATGCCCACTCGGTCCGCGCGTTTCAGTCCATCCGATTCTGGATCGATACCCACGAACGCGCCCATTTCCAGCACTGACGAATTGCGCATGATCTTGATCATGAGATCGGTGCCGATATTGCCCGAGCCAATAATTGCAGCCTTCACTTTGGCCATCATGCGTCTCCGTAGCGGAATGAGGCGGAGCCGAGCCCGCCGATCCGGGCGATAACTTCGTCGCCCGGTTTGAGCGTGACCATCGGCCCGAGCGCGCCGGTGAGGATGATGTCACCTGCCTTGAGCGGTTCGCCAGCCCTCGCGAGAGTGCGCGCGAGCCATGCGGCCGCTTCAAGAGGATGGCCAAGGCACGCCGCGCCCGTGCCGAGCGAGACGATCTCACCATTGACTTCCAGCACCATGCCGCAGGTGTACAGGTCGAGCCCGTAAATCGGTCGCGCGGAGCTGCCGAGAACGTAGAAAGCCGATGAGCCATTGTCGGCCACCGTGTCGGCAAAGCTGATCTTCCAGTCAGCGATCCGGCTATCGACGATTTCGATGGCCGCAACGGCATGGCGGGCTGCCTCGGCGATATCGGCGGCGGTCGCATCAACCGATCCAACATCGCGCGCCAGCACGATGGCGACTTCCGCCTCCGCCTTGGGCTGGATCGCACGGGACGGACTAAGCACGCCCCCATCGGCGATCTGCATATCCTCGAACAGCACCCCGAAGTCTGGCTGATCGACGCCAAGCTGTGCCTGCACAGCCTTGGCCGTGAGACCGACTTTGCGGCCTACGATGCGGCGCCCGGCATCCTGCCAGAAGCGCGTGTTGATGGCCTGGATCGCATAGGCGCCCTGCGCATCGGTTGGCTCGATAGCATCGCGCAGCGGCGGCACCTGGCCCTTGGCATAGGCTTCGCGCAGCCGTTGGGCGATGCTGTCATGGGAGACGCTCATGCGGCTTGCTCCGGCTTGGCGGGCCGTGGCGGCCGCTGGTAGATATGGCCCCATGCCGAATTCACGTCATGCGTGACGACGTGCCAGCTCTCATCATCGACCTCAAGGCCGCCCCAGCCATATTCAAGATCGAAGCCAGAGGGCGTGAGGGGGTAGAAGCTCAGCATCTCGTCGTTCGAATGACGGCCCAGCGTGAAGGTGAGGTGAGTGCCCGCGGCGAGGCAGTTAGACATGGCGCGTCCGACTGCGTCGATCGTGGTCGCCTCGATCATGAGATGGACAATTTTCTTGGGTATCGGCACAGGCGCCAGAGCAAGCGAATGGTGGCGACCATTGCAGCGCAGGAAGCTGATTTCGAGAGGCCGTCCCGGCACAACCTCTGTCCGAATTTCATCGGAGAGCCGGAAGCCGAGCGTCTGTTCGAAAAAGTGCAGCATCGCTGGCTTGTCCCGGCAGCTCAGCACGATATGCCCAAGGCCCTGCGCGCCAGTCTTGAATGTGGCGCCGAGCGGACTGACGAACGGGTGATGAGTGCGCTGAAGCGGGCCAAAAAATGCTTCGTGGACCGTGCCCTCTGGGTCGGTGAAGCGAATGAGGCTTTTGACCCGGCGGTCAGCAGCATCGTCATCCGCAGTCTCAATGGTGATGCCAGCGTCGCGCAAGCGTGCGGCGAGTGCAGCCAGTGCAGCAGCGTCGCTCATTTCCCAACCGATATATGCGAGGTCGTCGCGCGGACCCTCGTGCAGGCGAACGCGCGTCGCATAGGCGTCGATCCGAATGTCCACGCTGCCATCTTCGCGAAGGCACCATTGCATCCCGAGCTGGTCGCTCGCAAAGCGCTGCCATGCCGCCATGTCCGAGACCTCAAGTCCGATATAGCCGAGCGCCTCGATGCCGCCGGTCATAGCGCGGCACCAAGGTGTCGGCGAGCCAGCATGACGAAATCGTCATAGCGCTCCGATTGCACCCAATGGCCGCATTTTCCGAACATGTGGAGTTGCGCATTTGGCATGGCGCGGGCGAGCCTGATGCCCATTTCGACCGGGATGACATGGTCCTCGCGACCATGAAGCACCAGGGCTGGATGCTGGATGCCTGCCACAACGGCCTCGGGCATTCCGGAAAGCGGCGTGTCGCCCTCATCGGCTGGCTTGACGAGCAGCTTGCGCAAACCCTCCTGCGCGCCGGGAATGAGGCTTGCCTGATAACGGTCTTCGACAAGCTCGTCCGTGATCATGGACTTGTCATAAGGGAAATGCGCGATCGTTTCGCGCATCGTCTCGCGGCTGGGCGTGTAGAACCAGCCAGCACGCAGGCCGGGAGTCATGGCGAATTTGTCGCAGGGCGTGCCCATCAGCACGAGACGATCAAACCGCTCGGGAAAGCGTGCCGATGCTGCAAGGGCGAGCGAGCCGCCGAAGCTGTTGCCGACGAGACTGGCCTTTTGGATGCCCAGCGCGTCGAGAAAGGCGATGAGATGCTTGACCCAAAGCTTGATGTCGTAGCTCAGCTCAGGATTGCGCTCGGTATAGCCGAAGCCCGCCATGTCTGGCGCGATAACGCGAAAATCGCTGGTGAGAGCGGGGAGAACGCGCTTCCAATTGGTCCAGGCGGATACGCCGGGGCCTGACCCGTGAAGGAGGATGACGGGCGCACCGTCCCCCTGCTCATGGTAATTTGTATCGAGGTCGAGCGCGCGAACAGTCCTGCCACGCCCGGGTTCCATCGTTGCGCTCATGATTCTAACCTTCCTCTTCTGCCCGTTCTGGTGAGCGCAAAGTAGGATTTTGTCAATACGTTACCGTATGTTCATTGCTTGTGCATTTGCTGCAGGATTTTCGGTGCGTCATTGACAAAATAGGGAACGGGTGCCGTAACGCCGTGATGGCAATTAAAGCGAAATCCGCTCCCGGTGAATCGACGCGTCTGGACGCCAGCGCATGGACGCAGGCGGCTCTTGAAGCGCTTGGAACGCAGGGCATTGATGGTGTTCGGGTCGAGCTGCTCGCAAAGCAACTCTCCGTCACCAAGGGCAGTTTTTACTGGCATTTCAAGGATCGGGATGCCTTGCATGAGGCGATGCTGACCCATTGGCGGCGGCGTGCGACGTTATCCCTCATCGAGCGGCTCGACCGCGCTGCAAGCTCGCCTGAAGAGCGGCTGCGGCAGCTTATGCGGGTGCCGATGCACGGTCGCCGTGCGGTGAGCGCTGCAGGAATAGAGCTCGCCATCAGGCTTTGGGGTCAACGAGACGAGCGCGCCAAGGCTGCACTGGAAGAAGTGGACGCGCTGCGGCTGCAGTATATTGAAGGACTTCTCTCGCAATGCGGTGTGGCTGAGAGCCAAACGCGACCGCGCGCAATCCTAGTCTACTCCTACATTCGTGTGGCATCGACGCTCATTCCGCATGACGCCGAGGGGCTGATGGTCGAATGCGAAAATTTGCTGCTCGGTAAGCGGTAGTCTGTTGGGCGGCTTGGCTCAACGTCAGCTCTGATAGAGGCGCGTGACAAGGTCTGCGCGTCGGCTGAGGATGCAGCGCTGGTTGAGATACCCCTTGTCTGTGATCTCGCCATCCACCAACCGTGGCGGTTCGGACAGGATTTCAAACCGAGCGACACGGGTGCTTGATCCCATCTGAGCTCCATTATATGTTTGGATCAGTTTTTCAATGCGTGCCCGTATGGACGGGTGTTGGCTTGGCAGGGTTTCGCTGCAGTCCTCACCGAGGTAGTTACGGCATGCGCTTTCATTGGGAAAAAGAAGAAGGCCAACGTCGCGGCGTCCCTCACCTGCGACTACCGCGTCGGATATCAATTTCTCGCATGCGCTGATGATGGCAAGCCGTAGCGCCCCGACATTGACCCAGGTGCCCGAGGCCAGCTTGAAATTTTCCGCTACCCGGCCCTCGAACAACAAGCCAGCTGCGGGAGCATTGGGATCGGCAAAACGGGCCGCATCGCCAATGCGATAATAGCCTTCCTCATCGAATGCCTCCGCGCTCGCGCTGTGATCGCGCCAATAGCCTGTCATTACATTGGGGCCTTTGACGCGGATCTCGTAGCGATCATCGGTAGGGATCAGCTTCAGCGTGGTGCCGGGAGCGGGGACACCGAGGTTCCTGGCGAATGGCTGATCGAAATAGAGTATGCTTGAGAAGGGCGCCGTCTCAGTGGAGCCCCAGCCACCAACGAAATTAGGCATTTTGCCCGTGGTCGCGAGCGAGACAGCCTCCAGCCTCATGCGCAGCGAAGCGGGGAGGGGGGCGCCTGCATTAAAGATGAAATCGAGACGATTGAAGAAGGTCGCCGAAAACTCCGGGTCATGTTCCAGATGCTGGAGCAGCGCTTCGAACCCGGCTGGGACATTATAATAGATTGTCGGTTGCCACGTCTTGATGGCCCCAATACTGCGCCCGATGGCTGCAGGCGTTGGGCGCCCGCTGTCTACATGCGAATGGCCGCCAAACCAGAGCGTGGTGTTGAAGCAGCAATTGCCGCCAAATGTATGGTTCCACGGCAGCCAGTCCACCGACACAGGCGGCCGCGCGCGAAGAAAGGGCCAGACCAGCGAGAGCGCCAGCATGTTGGAGACCATCATGCGCTGTGTATTGGGCACTGCCTTCGGCGTTCCGGTCGATCCGGACGTGAACAGCAGCTTGGCAACTGTATCGAGGCCGACCGACGCTTCCGCCGCATCCACCATTGCTGCGGGTGTGGCGTCGATTGCGTCCAGCCATGCAAGATCGTGAAGCGGCTTCACATCGGCCTCTTTGCCGCGCTCGCCCAGCGCCGCGCGAACGGCTTCGGCATCCTGTGCGATGAGGATGGCGGGTTCGAGCTGCTCGACAATGCGACTGAACTTCGTCCAGGGCTTCGCCTCGGGTGCGATGTAGCTTGTTGAAACGATCGCCACTGGCAATCCGACGCTGGTGGCCGCCAGCATGATCAGGGCATGGTCGATGCCATTATCGGCGACGATCATGAGCGGATGATCGGCGGATATGCCGAGCATGAGCAGCTTGGCGGCGATCGATCGGCGGCTCGCTTCGGCAATACCATAGGTGAGCAGGCGCTCGCCCTGAGAGAGGAAGAGCGCATCCGGCGTTCGCTCGGCCCAATATTTCAGCCGCCCCGGGATCGTGCCCTCCACGGGAGGAAGCGCCAGTCCGTTGGTGAGAATGATCGAACCATCATCACGTCGTGCGGCCTGAACATCGACTGTTGCAGAGCGTGCAGATCCGTCCGTCATCAACTACTCCCCATCGCCCACTTTGTTGGGCTTTTTATCGTCACTGCTTCACTGCCGTAGCCTCTGCCGGCCTGGATCGCGCAGGATCGCTGCAAGCGCCACGGTCAGACCGAGATTGTTAGACCGCCGTCAGATCGCATCATTGCGCCCGTGACATAGGCGCTCTCAGCACGCGCTGCGAGCAGCACATAGAGGGCGGTATGATCTTCCGGCGTTGAGACGCGGCCCATCAACATATGATCGGCCATTGTGGCCATGCGCGCGGGATCTGCGTTCATTTCCCGCTCGGCCTGTCCAAGTGCGCCCGGGCCTGAAATGGCGGTGTCAGTCGCGCCGGGCGCTACACCGTTGACGCGAATGTCCGGAGCCAGCTCGCGCGCAAGCTGCATGACGAGGCCCCGCAGAGCAAATTTGGAGGCCGTGTAGAGCGCGCCGCCACCGCCAGCCAGAAAGCAGGCATTGGAGCCGGTCACGATGACAGAGCCCTTGCTCTCCCACAGCGCTGCGATGCTCGCCCGTGCGCCATAAAGTGCGCCGAGCAGGTTGACGCCAAAAATCTCGTGATAGGCGCTTTCGAGTTCGGCGGGCGTCTGCTTCTCGACCCGCTTGTGAAAGTCCCAAAGCCCAGCATTGGCGACATAGGTGTCCAGCCCACCCCATTCATCGAGTGCCCGCGCGACGGCGCGCTCGGCGGTCTCGTAAAGCGACACATCGCCGCGCACGACGAGCGCGCCTTCGCGTTCGAGTGGTGCGACATCCTTTTCGCTCCGCACCACCGCGACGACCTTCGCGCCTTCCGCAAGGAAGCGTCGCACGACAGCGCGCCCGATGCCGGAGCCTGCGCCCGTGACGATCGTGCGATATTCCTCGAGCCGGCCCATCAAAAGAACGCCGAGAGGTTTTTGGAGAGGAGAACCGATTGCGGCAGCAGGATCAGCCGCCGCACGATCTCGAAACTCTCATCCGTCACGCGAATAAGATCGCGCCGGCGCCCGTGCAGGACCGTCGCATCATGCTCGGAGCGATTGCGATATTGAATGAAAGTCGAGTGAACTTCGAAAGCGCCGGGCTGGTTGGTCATGAACGCTTCGACATTCGAGATGACATAGGTGTGCCGCGTCGGCGGGTCTTCAGTCCAGACAAGCTTGGACGCGAGGCGACCGATGCGGATTGCCATGTCGGCCTTGCACTCGTCGAACAGGGCCATGTTCTCAGGCGAAATGGCTGGCGTTGGATCACGCCGGAACCGGTTCTGGCGCAACGGCATCCAGTAAAAGAGATCGTCCGCGAGCAGATCATACCATTCATCGAACCGCTCTTCATCCAGCAGGCGCGCCTCCCGAAAATAGAACCGCTCGATTCGCGCGCGCAGCGCTTCCTCTACCTCGGCGCCGTCGCCGCGCATCGCGAGCAGATGCTCTGCCGCCGCCCGCGCATCGTCACGCGAGAGACGGGGCAAGTCGCGATAGTCGTCGATCACGGGGGCAGGGGCGCTCATGCCGATACTCCGGGCCCCGCGACGGGCTCGTCGAGCGGAATATCGCTCCAGCTTTCAGCATCCATCATGATCGCCCACCGTCTGTAGAACTCACGCTGATTAGCATCGGACAACTGGCCGGCTGTGACGCGACCGGGGAGGCCGGGCGTTTCCACTTCACCACCGGGCGCCATCGCATAGCAAAGGCGCTGGTTGCGCGTGACCCAGCCAGCATTGGCCTGCGTCGAATGTTCCCAATTTTCGCCATCGTCCATCTCGAGGAGGCCGGAGGGCGAGAAGGTCCGCATCGAGCCGCGGCGAAAGCGGTCCTTGATGTCGTCGGGCATATTCTTGGGCACCAGAGTCCATGCGTGGATCTCGGTTTTCGTCGGTCCCTTCGGCTGGAATGTGCGGAAGGTGAAATAGCCGGGGAGGAATGAGAAATTCGGGAAGATCGTCGCCGAGGCCACCGATCCCCACATTTTTGCGCGGAACTCGCCAAGGCGGCGGGTGATCGCCTCCTGCCGCGAGCGCATGTAGCGCAGCAGATCGCGGTCGCCCATCGTTGCCGCATTGCCCAGGAAGCTGTCGTTGAATTCCCAGCCATGACCGTTGACCGAGACCTGATAACTGCCCTCATTCTCGACCTTCACGCCGCCATGCGGCCCCAGCGTCGGCTTGGTGCCGCCAAGATGGGTCCAGAGCGCGTGGTAGATGTCGCCAACGAAATTGTCCGCGGGCAGCTTCCAGTTGCAGTTCATCACGGAGCGGGTCGCCCCGCCGGGCAGGAACTCAGTGCCGCCATCCTCAGGATCGAGCACGGCGTCGAGATACCAGCGAAAATCGCCGAGCCAGTTTTCGAGCGAGGGCGCTTCTTCGCTGAAGGTCGCGAAGACGAGACCTTTATAGCTTCCGACGCGCGCGCGCTTTAGTCCCCAATCTTCCATACGAAAGCCGGGCGTCGATTTGTAGAGGCCCACCTTTGGCATCTTCTTGAGGCCGCCATCGAGTCCAAAGGCCCAGCCGTGATAATTGCAGGTGAAATGGCGATCCTTGCCGCTATCGGCAAAGCAGACGCGGTTGCCGCGGTGTGGGCAGCTGTTAAGGAACACGTTGATCGAACCGTCATCGGTTCGCGCCACGATGACCGAGTCCTCGCCCATATAGGTCGTAACGAATGCGCCCGGTTCTTCGATCTGGCTTTCATGCGCGACGAACAGCCATGACCGTGCGAACACCCGTTCAAGCTCGCGTTCGTAAATCGCACCATCCCAAAAGATGCGGCGATCAACCGTTCCGAATTCTGCGTCGACCAGATCAGCAGCCTTGAACGTCATTTCAAATATCTTTCCATACTGAATGGTATGTTGGAATGGTCTCGTTGTCGAGCGAGAAAGCGATAGCGGGACGAGTAATGCTAATCTTTATGAGAAGTCCTGCCATTATCTCGATAATTTATAAACATACTATAGCGTATGTGTCGATGGTGCACCTGAGCGTCACAGGGCAAGCTGACGGTCATTTCATGCCAGGATCGCACGCTTTTGAGGGGACGATCCTGGCGTGAGTGGCGTTCATCTGCGGGGTCTCTCGCGACCCGAGCCAATTGTCAGTTCTTGGGGGGCCAGGCCGAAATGGCTTTGAAAAGTTCGAGTACTTCTTCCGAAGGCGCGCCATCTTCCGGCGTGGCATAGCCCAGTCGCACGATCACCGTGTTGGTCGTTGGATCAATGAAGATATATTGGCCCTGAAGTCCGCATGCAGAGAAGCTCGCCTGCCCGCGGACGGTCCACCAATGATAGCCATAGTCGAAAAGCTCCTCAGACGGTTTGCCATCGCCACTATAGGGCTTGGTGGATTCGGCGATCCATGCGGCGGGAATGATCTGCTCATCACCAACCTTGCCATTGTTGAGGACCATCTGTCCGAGGCGTCCCAGATCCCGCAATCTGGCGTTAAAGCCGGCGCCGTTGAATTCCCTGCCAACTCCTTCCGGGCCGTCGGTCACGTAGAAGCCATCATCTTCCACCCCAAGCCGGCTCCAGAGCTTGGCGTGAGTATAGTCTGCAATTGAGGTCTGCGTGGCGCGCTCGAGCACCCAGCCGAGCACAGCGGTGTCGACGGTCGAATAGTTGAATGTCGTGCCGGGCTTATGAGCCGATTTCAGTGGGCGGGCGGCGTCCGCATAGCGCGTCTTATGGTTCACGAGGGAGTTTTCATAGGCGAGCGCGGCTGGGCTCGGCTCCTCGCCGAAATCGTAGCGCTCGTCCCAGTCCGCGCCGGAGCGCATCTGGAGCACGTCACGAATGGTCGCGATGCCAAACCCCGTGTCCTTCAGCTCGGGGACATAGCGCGCAATGGAATCGTCTATGCTTTCGATCGCCCCTTCGGCAATGGCCTGGCCAATCAGCAGTGACGTCATGGACTTTGTGCAGGACCAGACGATGAACTTGGTCGTCTCATTGGTCTGGTTGAAATATTCCTCCACCACGATCTTGCCATCCTTGAGGACGAGGATGGCGTTTGTCCGCGTTCTAACAAGGGCGTCTTCGACCGGATGTTCCTTGCCGTTGAACGTGTAACGCAGGTCGAGCGGCCGCTCGGCGCGGGCGAGGGGCAGCACATCTCCGCTGCGTGCGACGCGGCAGGTCGAGAATATCTTCTCGATATTATGGAAAGTGAGCGTGTTGACGGCGCCGTCGAACACGTGGCGACGCACTTCCTGGATCGCAGCAGGAACCTCGTGCGCGGATTGGCTTGGGCTGGGCATCATGCGTCTCCTCTTGGCCCGCAAACATCACGGACAAACAATATTATGGATTGCAAAAGAGGCGGGATTTCCCCGCCTCTTCAAAGCATCAAAATTTGAATTCGAAGCTCACCCCATAGGTGCGAGGCTCAGCGTAAAGAACCGTGCGGACGGGCTGTGCCTGAGCCACAGCGAACTGCGAAACCTCATACAGAACTGCATTCTGGCGATTGAACAGGTTGGTTGCGAAGCCCGACAGCTTCCAGCGATCGTCCGGCGCGGCATAGGTGAGCCGTGCATTTGCGGTCCAACTGGCAGGCGCGCGGCGCAGCGGGTTGCCGAGCGGATCGCCGGGGCGCTCCGCAACGCCCTGATAATCAGCACGGGCGGAAAGACTGCCGCCGTTCGCCAAAGGCTGCTGATACTGGATCGAGGCATTTCCCGTCCAATTTGGGACGCCCTGCATGGGCCGACCATCGGCGCTTGACCCTCGGCCATCGACATTGTCGAAATCGAGGTAGATCGCGTCGAGATACCCCACGCCGCCCGAAATCGTTAGTCCGTCGACGGGCACGGCGGTGGCCTCAAGCTCGAAGCCCCGGATACGCGCCTTGCCTGCATTTGCCGTGACGGCGAGCGGATTGCCGGAATCGATGTTGATGCCGAAAAATTGGGCCACTTGCAGATTGTTGAAGTTGGTCTGGAACGCCGAGCCATTGAGGATCAGGCGGCGATCCAGCCAGGCCGACTTGAAGCCAATCTCGAATGTTTCGGCATTCTCAGCCTCGAAGCGCAGGCTTGGGATTGTCGGGGCGGGCTGACTTGGCGCGGCCGATGAAAAGTCGGCATTCCACCCGCCGGATTTGAAGCCCTTGGCATAGCGCGCATAGGCCATGAGGTCGCTGGTTACATGATAGCGCAGGCCCAATGTCGGTGAAAAGTCCGTCTGGCTGAACTCGTCACGTCCAAACGGGATGCTGTAGAAAATTGCGGGCGCATCCGATGTGATCTGGAAGGCGAACTTCTTTTTCTCATAATTGATCCGCGCGCCTGCCAGCACCTCAAGCCGCTCGCTCAGCTTGAAGGTCAAATCGACATAGCCCGCGACGCTCTCGGTCTTGATCTGCGCGTTGGGATCGATGATTTTCTTCACACCACCGGGAATTCCGAGCGGCGGGATTGCGAAATCGGTTCCCAATATGCCCCTGTTCGATTGGCGGGAATCCTGATTGAAATAATAGAAGCCGGCGACATAATCGACAAACCCGACAGCGCCGGAAGCCCGGAACTCCTGCGTAAACTGCTTCTGCTTGTTGGAGAAATCGATTTCGATCCGGTTGAGCGGTGAGTTGTCCTGACCTTCAAAGACGTCATACTCATTTTCTCTGTAGGCCGTGATGCTCGTGAGGTTGAACGCCGGGCTCGCTGAATATTGCAGCGTCAGCGAAACGCCCTGAAGCGTCGTGTTGCTGTCTGTGACTGTGTCCTCGAAGGTCGTATATTTTCCGGGGGCGATGATTGGCCGTGGCGGGTCAATCTGTGGATCATCGCCAAGAAGCGTTTCAGCACTTTCGGAGCGCGAGCGAGGGTTCTCATCGGTATGTTGATGATCGGCCCGCACGATGATCTTGAGATCTGGCGTGGCATCCCAACGCAACGCAGCACGAATAATGGTGGAATCGGAAGCACCGAAGACCTGATCATCGGCGAGATTCTTCACCCAGCCGTCAATCGACGATTTAGTGAAGCTGGTGCGGAGAGCCAGCGTTTGCGCCAGTGGTACGTTGATGGTGATATCGCCCCGGCGGCGATCACGGTTCCCGATGTCGATCCGCCCATTGCCTTCAAAATCGAACTTGGGTTCGGTCGTTGAAAGATCGATCACCCCCGCAATCGAGTTCTTGCCATATAGCGTGCCCTGCGGGCCGCGCAGCACCTGAACGGCTGCAATGTCGGCCAGATCCTGATCGAATGTTGAGGGGCGGCCGGTGTAAACGCCATCGACATAGACGGTCGCGCCAGCCTCAATGCCGATATTCCGCGTGTCATAGCCGATACCGCGGATCTGAAGCCCATTGCTCGTGTTCACGTTGGGGACTGTCGAAAGCAGATCGCTTACTTGCCGCGCGTTGCGGCTTTCCAGCTCATTCGTGCCAAAGGCGGTCACGGACACTGGAACATTCTGAATGGATTCAACCCGGCGTCGTGCGGTGACGACGATATCGTTGATACCCGTTTTCTGATTGCCCGCTGTCGTTTCTGCGTCGATTTGCGTGACCTGTGAAACGGCTGGCGCCGCAGTCAACGCCATTGTCGCTATCCCTGCCGAACAGAGAAGTTTCCCGTACATCATCCTCATCCCTAACCCTCCCATGAATGTGGCGTGAGACCAGATCCAAACAGCGCTGCGCGCCTCCTCTTTCATCACGGCGCCGGTGTCGATTTGCTCGACTAACGACGATGCAGGCGGATGAAGAAGATCACGCGAGCTAGACTCGGAGCCACTCCTCGCTGTCACAAGGCATAACGAGGCACTTCATGATAAACAATACCATATCGTATGGTAATATGTCGGATTTCTCGACGAACGGGTTGTCGGGGGCGGGGCCGCTGTGAGACAGCGAAATAACGTCTCGATAATTAGGAATTTTATTTACAACTTTTGGCAGAACGGATAGGCGAATAGAATGCGTACTGCAGTTTAGCAAACTGATGCGTATGGTTATGTCTATGAGGAAGTGCTCGAGGGGCAGGGGGTTGTTGTTGTGTTCCAGAGCGATCGCGATCACCTTCCCCAGCGGCTCGATCAGTGCCGCTAAAGCTATTGCACGGGCATTTTTGGAGCACTGTCGAGCAATCGATCGAGCTCATCCAAGAGCGAAGATTGCGAATCCCGACGCACGCTCTTCTGAATCGAAAAAAATGGTGCGCATGCCCGCGCCGGAGATGCGCTTGCGAAGGCATGATCCGCTCACGGAGTTCAAACAATCAATGGTTCACAGGTGTAGCGCGCGCTTCGTGTCCAGTACTTTCAGTTCGCATATTGTCTGGTCGAGTTAATTCTGGACTCAAATCGACTAATAATATCGTTTAATTTCGGAATATCTTTTAAAATCGTTGACGGAAAAATTATAACCCGAATAAGATCCGGTAATAGAGCCAGTTGCCGGGTGCTGTTCAGTCTGCAGGAGTGGGCTGTGCAGCAGGCGACGCGCAGAATCTGCTGGGAACAAAGCAGGTCGGCCAACAAGAGACCGGGTACGACATCATCCAACTATTGGGGGAACTACGATGACGAAAGAAGCCAAAAATTATCGTGCTGCACGTTGGGCTTGCGCTGTGTCGTTTGGAGCGCTCAGCGTGCTGATCTGCAGTGAGAGCTTCGCGCAATCCGCATTGCCCGCTGAGGCTGAGGCCGTCGATGAAATCGTGATCACGGCGCAGAAGCGCGCGGAGAGCATCAATGATGTCGGCATGTCCGTCACAGCCGCAAGCGGCGAACAATTGCTGCAGCGCGGGGTGATCGACGTCTCGCAACTTGTGAAGGTGGTTCCAGGATTTTCCTATAACGCGACTGGCTACGGCACGCCGATTTACACGATCCGCGGTGTTGGCTTTCAGGAAAGCAGCTTGGGCGCCAGCCCGGCGGTCAGTGTTTATGTAGGTGAAATCCCGCTCCCTTTTGCCGAGCAGACGCGCGGCGCGACGCTGGACCTGGAAAGAGTTGAGGTCTTGAAGGGCCCACAGGGCACTTTCTTCGGACAGAATTCGACCGGTGGCGCGATCAATTATGTGGCTGCCCGGCCACTTGATCGCCTCGCGGCAGGGGTCGACCTCAGCTATGGCCGTTTCAACACGGTCGATCTGAGCGGCTTCGTGACTGGACCATTGACGGATACCCTGCGCGTGCGTCTCTCCGCTCGTTCATCGCAATCGGGTGATTGGCAGCGCAGCCTTACCCGTAGCGACGAACTGGGCGAAGCAAACCAGCTTTATGGGCGCTTCCTGACCGAATGGGAGCCCTCCGACCGACTGAAAGTCACGATCAACCTGAACGGCTGGCGCGACAGGTCAGACAGTGTTGCCGCGCAGCTCGTCAACCCGCGCGAACCACTGCAGCCATTGTTCCCCAATGCCGCATATGAAGCTTCTCCCATCGCCCCGGCAGACGCTCGCACTGCTGATTGGGATCCGGGCAAATCATATCGTCAGAATAACCGCTTCTATCAGGTTAGCGGTCGCATTGATTACGAAGCCAGTGACGACATCACTTTGACGTCAATCTCGGCCTACAGCCGTTACGACCGCGATCAGCGGCTCGATACGGATGGTTCGGCGGTCGCGAACTTCGTTCTCAACCTGGGCGGCAATACAAAGACCTTTTTCCAGGAACTGCGGCTGGCTGGCAGCTTTGGTGGTGCTGGCCACTGGCTGATCGGTGGGAACTATCAGGACGACAGGGTCAACGAGGTCGCAAGGCTTGAGGTCTTTGAATCGAGCCAGGCATTTCTCGGCGCCACCCCGGTCAATCAGGGGCGTCAAACCATCAAGACCAAGTCGGTATATGCAAATGCGGACTATGATATTGCGCCGGGACTGACGCTGCTCGGCGGGCTGCGCTATTCCACGAATGATCGTGATTACAGCGCCTGTACACGAGATGCGGGTGACGGCCTGATTGTCAACTCGGTTGTCTTTGCTCCTCTTGGTCTCACGCCTGGTTCGTGCGTCACCTCTCTCAATGATGGCACATTTGGTACGATCACAAATAGTCTGGATCAGGACAATGTGTCTTGGCGGGCTGGCATCAATTATAAGCCAAGCAAGGATGTGCTTGTCTACGGCACTGTAAGCAAGGGATGGAAGTCAGGGAGCTTTCCGCTCCAATCACTGGCACTCGAAGCGCAGTCGCAACCTGTGACGCAGGAAGCATTGCTTGCGTACGAAGTGGGTTTGAAGGCCAAGCTTGATAACACGCTGCAACTGAATGTCGCCGCCTTTTACTATAATTACGACAATAAGCAGATCCGCGGGCTGGGAAGCTTCCCGCCATTCGGGTCGCTTGAAATCTTGATCAACGTGCCGCAGTCGCGTGTTGTTGGATTTGAAGCGAATGCCGTCTGGAAGCCGGTACGCGGGCTCACAATTTCGCCAGCCATCACGCTGGTCGATTCGAAGGTTAAGGGCAGCTTCGTCAGCTTCAATCCGAAAGCCGTGTTGCAGGATTTCGGCGGACAGGCCTTCCCCTATACCCCCCGCTGGTCGGGCAATACCGACATCGAATATCGTCATGACATCGGTGCCCAATTGACTGCGTTCATCGGGGGAAATGTTAATTATCGCACTCG
>CAMLFF010000016.1 GCA_946479185.1 uncultured Sphingobium sp. | reverse complement strand
ATGTCCACAATAAGCGAATAGGCGCCCGGCGCATGTGCTGCGCCGCCTGCCCCCAGGAACATGCGCGAGGCGATAAACTGCTTGAAGTTCTGCGCCATGCCACTGAGCATCGTCACGCCACCCGTCACCGCAGCGCTGATCGCCAGCACGATACGGCGCGGGTAGATATCCACCAGACGCGCCAGCGGAATGCCGACAAACACGTAGAAGATGATGCTCGCCGGGCCGCCAAGGATACCCAACTGCTCATCTGTGAGCTGGAAATCGACCTTGATGCGCTCAGCCAGCATGCCGAACACCGTCGCATCAAAGAAGTTGAGGAATGTCACGATGATGATGACGGTGAGGCCAAAATAGGCTCTCGTGCTGGAAGGCCAGCTTTGCTCCGATGCGCCTGCGCTCGTCTGCGCTGCGATCGGCCCCGATTGGGGTGCAATTGCCATGTGGTAGATCCTCTCTTCGCTCACAAATCGCCATCATCCGGACCAGCGCTGCATCTCGCACACTCGCTTCCGGCTTCGCGAGGTTGATTCTGTCCGACATCTTCGCGTGCCATTGGACATGCTTAGAGACGATCATGGAGCCGCGTGCAAGCCTGTGATTTTCATCTGGCGGCACGGTGGCTTGCAGCTTGTTCCCAAAAGAAAAGCCCGCCGAGCTTGCGTCCGGCGGGCTTGTATCATTCTAGCTCAGAGCAGGCTCAGAACAGGCCTTCGATCTGACCGTTTTCATCCAGACGGATGGTGTCCGCAGACGGCGTCTTGGGCAGGCCGGGCATGCGCATGATGTCACCGCAGACGACCACGATGAACTCGGCGCCGGCTGAAAGCAGCACATCGCGAACGGGCACAACATGGTCGATCGGCGCGCCGCGCAGGGCCGCGTCGGTCGAGAAGCTGTACTGCGTCTTGGCCATGCAGATCGGCAGATGGCCGTAACCATCGGCTTCCCAGCCCTTGAGCTTGTTGCGCACGCTGCTGTCCGCCGTGACTTCGCTTGCGCGATAGATGCGCTTGGCGATCGTCTCGATCTTCTGGAACAGCGGCATATCGTCTTCGTAGATCGGCGCGAAGTTGGACGAACCACCCTCGGCCAGCTCAACGACCTTGCGGGCCAGCTCTTCCGTGCCCTTCGAGCCATTGGCCCAGTGGCTGCAGAGAATGGCTTCGGCACCCGCGCTCTTGGCGATTTCCTGCACCATTGCCATTTCCTCGTCCGTATCCGTCACGAACTGGTTGATGGCAACGACGACAGGCACGCCGAACTGGCGGACATTCTCGATATGACGCGCGAGGTTGACACCGCCCTTGCGGACTGCATCGACATTGGTCTTGCCGAGGTCAGCCTTCTCGATGCCACCATGCATCTTGAGTGCGCGGATGGTGGCGACGATGACGGCTGCGGCAGGCTTGAGACCGGCCTTGCGGCACTTGATGTCAAAGAACTTTTCAGCGCCAAGGTCAGCACCGAAACCAGCTTCCGTGACGACATAGTCAGCGAGCTTGAGCGCGGTCGTGGTGGCGAGCACCGAGTTGCAACCATGCGCGATGTTGGCGAACGGGCCACCGTGGATGAGGACTGGGTTATTCTCCAGCGTCTGCACGATGTTGGGCTGCAGCGCATCCTTGAGGAGCACGGTCATGGCACCCGAAGCGTTCAGCTCAGCTGCGGTGACGGCCTTGCGCTCACGCGTGTAACCGGCGTGAATGTTGCCGAGGCGACGCTCGAGATCCTTGAGATCGGATGCGAGGCAGAGGATCGCCATCACTTCCGATGCCACGGTGATGTCAAAGCCATCTTCGCGTGGATAGCCGTTCGACACGCCACCCAGCGAGTTGACGATCGAGCGCAGGGCGCGATCGTTCATGTCGAGCACACGGCGCCATGCGATACGGCGCGGATCGAGGCCGAGCTTGTTGCCCCAATAGATGTGGTTATCGATCAGCGCAGCAAGCAGATTGTTCGCCGATGTGATGGCATGGAAATCGCCTGTGAAGTGGAGGTTGATGTCCTCCATCGGCACGACTTGCGCATAACCGCCGCCAGCAGCGCCGCCCTTGACGCCGAAGCATGGACCCAGCGAAGGCTCGCGCAGCGCAGCGATGGTCTTCTTGCCGATGGCGTTGAGGCCATCCGCCAGACCAACCGTGGTCGTGGTCTTGCCTTCGCCTGCAGGCGTCGGGTTGATGGCGGTAACGAGGATGAGCTTGCCATCCTTATTGCCCTGCACGCTATCGATGAAGTCCCAGGAAAGCTTCGCCTTATAGGGGCCGTAGTTCAGCAGGGCTTCCTGCGGGATGCCGACCTTCGCGCCAACTTCGGCGATGTTCTGCATCTTCGCTTGCCGTGCGACTTCAATATCGGAGCCTTGTGCCATATCTCTGGTTCCCTTTGTTCAAGGATCGGCGATGCCGGGCAACATGCCCCGGGGCCGA
Organism: uncultured Sphingobium sp.; assembly: GCA_946479185.1. Next base: position 19,332 of record CAMLFF010000016.1, on the reverse strand, counting down.
TCATGGAATATGCTAAAAAAGGGGGCGATGTGCCCCCTTGGTTCAGAAGCCCTGCTTGGACTTGAAGTTGACGATCCACTCGTTGGTCTTCACCAGACCGCCGAATGGATAGAAGTGCAGATGGACCTGGCCATGCTGCGGCCCGATGCCGCCGATCAGGTCGGCAATCACAGGGTCCGGACCCGCGCTGCCGATGAGGCTGGTGATGGAGAGACCATATTTCTTCACGACCTTGGCCGATGTGCCAACGCCGCAACGGGCAGCGAAGCGCAGCAACGTCTTGATCGACGCAGGACCGGCAAGGCCGATGCGCACGGGACCATCAATGCCCTCGTCGCGGATTTGCTTGAGCCACTCGAGCACCGGATCGGCATCGAAGCCGAACTGCGTCATGATCGAATAGTCGATGCCCTGGCGCTTCAGTGAAGCGACCTTGTCATGCATCGCCTTGGCGAGCGTCTCATTGGTGATGTCTGGGTGGCCCTCGGGATAGCCCGAAATGCCGACATGCTCGATGCCATATTCCTTGAGGATGCCGCTATCGATGACAGCGAGCGCATCATCATATGGCCCCATCGCCGCATCTGGATCGCCTGCGATCACGAACACATGCTTGAGGTCGATCACGGCCTTGAGCATGTCGAGATACTGGCGCAGCTCGTCCGCGCTCAGCAGGCGGCGGGCGGAGATGTGCGGGACGGCTTTGAAGCCAAGCTCCTGAATGCGCTTTGCCGCGCGGGCGCGATCTTCAAATTCCGCACCGGGCAGAAAGGTCACTGAAATCAGCGTGCCCTGAGGGATCATGTGCGCGGCATTTTCCAGCGCTTCCACATCCTTGGGCGTGATTTCGAGCGAGTAGTCGGTGAAGAGCTGCGCGAGCGCCGACTTATCCAGTGTAGCTGTAGCCATTATGTCCTCGCCTTAGAACGTCGAGCCTTGCGAATGAGGCTCTCAAGAATTTCGTCCCTGAGAATGCAGGGCCATGCAGTTGGGAGTGGCGCCGGGCGGGCTCCCTGGTGAGGAGCCCGCCCGATACCGGTAAGATTAGGCCGTGACCGACGTCTTGCGCCAGCCGCCTTCGTAGGTTTCGCGCGCGGTTACCGAGTAAGGAACCGGGCTCACCACTGCACGAACAGCCATCTGCTTGTGCGGCTCGACCGTGGTCTTGCGCGTGCCACCATTGGACTCGCCCCACAATACCGTCAGCTCGGTGCCAACTGGGATCTCGTGATCGATCGTCGCGAGCGAAAGCGCGCGCTTCTCATTGTACGAGTAACCCGTGAACATCGAGAGGCCGACCGTGTTGCCAGCAGCGTCCATGACGGCGTCGGCATTGGTGTTGGCATAGTTTGCCAGCGGCAGATCGAAGAACTTGTAGTGCGAGTCAGCCTCGGTGTCGAAGAGCGAAGCGTAGATCTTCGCCATGTCTTCACCGTTCCAGGCCAGCGTAACCTTCTTGCGCTGCGTGGAAGGATCGATGGCTTCGAGCGCATCACGACCGATGAAGTCATGATCGAACTTCACGAAAGGACCATAGCCGATCTCGTAAGGATTGACGTAATAGTCTTCGATATTGCTCGATTCAAACGAACCGCCGATGGCGCCCGTTGCTTCATAGCTGTTGGCAGGCAGCCACTCGCGATAGCCCTTGAGCTTCTCGCCGGTGTACACTGCTGGCAGCGGGCTTGGGATCCAGCCGGATTCCAGCGTGTTCGACGGATAAGCGCGCGAACCGACGGGAACGAGACCGAATTCCTTACCAGCTTCCAGGATCGCGCCACGGGCGTCTTCCTGCGTCTCGTAAGGACCCCAGATTTCGAGGCCAGGTGCGCCGGCCATGCCGTGACGCAGCGTGCGGATCTTCATGCCAGCGATGTTCATCTCTGCCATGTTGAAGAACTTCAGCTTTTCGAGCGTGCCGCCGTGCAGCTTCTCGATCACGTCCCAGGCCTTGGGGCCCTGGATCTGGAAGCGCCAGGAAATGCGCTTCACTGGCTTGCCCATTGGGCGGCTTGGCGAGCGATCGTCATTGATGATGTCGACATCATAGCCGCCGGTGGCAGCATGATACATCAGCCAGTTGGCAGCAGGTGCGCGGCCAACATACACGAACTCTTCAGGCGCGAGATAGAACAGGATGCCGTCGCCGATCACATGGCCATAAGGCGTGACAGGAACATACTGCTTGGCCTGATTGACCTGGAACTTGGCGGTGGAGTTGATCGCGGTGTCCGAGATCAGCTTCAGCGCGTCCTTGCCGCGGATGTAGAGGTCAACCATGTGGTGCGTCTGGTCGAACAGGACGGCGGTGTTGCGCCATGCCCACTGCTCGGAGCGCCAGTTGGAAAATTCAGGGGCAACAACCGGATACACATAAGCGCCGATCTGGCTGTTGCGCAGCATTTCAACCGGATTGCCGGCAGCTGCGAGCACTTGCTCAAGATTAGTAGGTTTCGACATGAGAGGCCTCTCCTTGGTGAACGCGAGGTAGGGTCAACGCTCGACGATAGGTCGAATCAATGGACGCCGGGAACATACGTTTTTTTGTATGTAACACAAACAAAAATTTGCGGGCTATGACAATGTCCACTTGTCACAAAACCCAAGCGGGCCGCCATTGGTCGCTCCTTTGCCACCGCCGACCGCCCGAAAATCTTGCTGCATTCGCGAAGACAAATGTAGCGCGAATTCGGGCACGGCAAGCGATTGGCGCTCGTGCGTTAGTTCAGCCGTACCCGTTGACTTTCCCACCATGTTGCTGCGCAGCAAAATCAGATGAAGGAGCGCTTGGGATCGGACCCGTCCCAATCCTGTGTTTGCTCCCAAAATCGTGTGAAGCCTTCATCCATTCCGGCGGTCGCGGGGATCAGTTCCACAAATCCGGGCGCCCCTTCCCCACCCTCGAAATAGGCGACGGAGCCTCCGGTCGGTACAGGCGCGCGATGCGCCAGCACCTCGCCACGCGCGATCCGGCGCTCGACTTCCTCCTCGATATCATCGCGCGCAATCCCGAAATGGTGGAAGCCGTAGCCAACCCGGTCGATGGTCTCCTTGTAAACCGATGGCTCATTATCGAGCGGCTGCAAAAGCTCGATGTTCATCGACCCCGCAAAGCTCATCGCGATGGCGACATTGCTCGTGCAGGGCGCGCCACGATACACATGCCCCTCACCGCCAAAGCTCGGCAGCACGAACCACGGCCCAACCCCAGTTTTCTTGATCCACCAGTCAATGGCCGTATCGAGATCTTCCACGACATAAGCCATCTGGCAAATCGTGCCGATCTCGCCGCCGAATTTCATTCTCTTGGGCATGCCTCTATCCTCTCTGCTATCTTGATCATGGCTGCAGCCAGCTGGTCTGGCATGCAGATGAAGGGGCTGTGATCGCTCTCAAGCGTCGTAACGGTCTGGCACGGCAGCTCCGCCTGCATCGCGCGCTGGAGATCGAGGAGGATCGTGCGATCCTGCGTGCATTCGATAAAGTGGCGCGGCACGGTGCCGAAGCGCTCTGCGGTGATCTGCACCGGCGTCCCAAGCGGGCGCACCGGTTCTGCGACAAGGCGTGCCGCGGACGCGCGCTGATCCTCCGGCGAACATAGATTGTAACAGGCGGGAATGGCGCTGGCAGGAGAAAGCGCAACACCAAGCCCATTCTCTATCTCGGTGAGCCCGGACTCAAACGCAGCTTCACCCGCCTCCCCCAACATGTCGATAAGACTGCGACCGTCAGGTACGAGTATCGCCGCAATATAGATGAGTGCAGCAAAGGCGGAGGGGTCTCGTTCGGCTGCCTGGCTGACGACGATGCCGCCACGACTATGGCCGCACAGAATGACCGGCCCTGCCAGCTTGCGCGCCTCATCAACGGCAAAGTCGGCCCATGCATCCAGCGTCGCTGCAGCCAGCGCGCGCGCATCGCCGCCCATGCCCGGCAGGTCTGGCGCGATCATCGCATGCCCCGCCGCCTCGATCGGGCCGCGCAGGCGATCAAAGCACCATCCGCCATGCCAGGAGCCGTGGATCATCAGAAAGCTGGCCATAGCCCTATCAGTCCAGCGTAATCACAACCTTGCTGAACAGATCCGGCGAGCCGACATGCTCGAATGCCTTGTGAACATCCTCAAATGCGAAGGTCGCACCAATGACCGGTTTGATCCCATTCGCATCGATCGCGCCCGCCAACCGTGTCGCCATGCCCCGCGATCCCACGAAGATGCCGCGCAATATGCTCCCGGTCATCATCAGGGCCGCCGGGTTCGGCCCGCCGACCGGATTAAGCACGCCGATCAGCGCCACTTCCGCATTATGGCGAAGCGCGGCGAAACTGTGGTGCAATGTGCCCGCGCCGCCCACTTCGACGACCTTATCCACACCGCCGAACGTCACGCCGATATGCTGGCCCCAATTTTCGATCTCGCGATAATTCACGCCATGGTCCGCGCCCAGCCCCTTCGCGCGCGTAAGCTTCTCGTCACTGGACGAGGTGATCACCACCTCGCATCCCGCCGCCTTCGCAAGCTGCAAGGCGAGGATGGAAACGCCACCTGTGCCGAGCAACAACACCCGGTCGCCCGGCTTGATCGGGCGCGGCCCCTCGAACAGCGCATTCCATGCCGTGACGCCTGCACAAGGCAGACAAGCCGCCTCCGCATAGCTGAGTGATTTTGCGATATGCACGACGCCTTGCTCTGGCAGGACGACCACTTCAGCCAGCATGCCATTGGTGGCGCTGGCACCCAAGGCTGCACCGATGTTGGGATTGGGCGGACCATCATCCCAGCCTTGAAAGAAGGTGCCGGCAACCCGATCACCAAGCTTGAAGCGGGTGACGCCCTCCCCCACCGCAATCACCTCGCCCGCGCCATCGGACAGGGGGATGATCGGCGATGGCACCGGGCCGCCCATATAGCGCCCGCTCACCACGGCCTGATCGCGATAATTCAGCGAGCAGGCATGCACCCGGATTGCCACCTCACCAGCCCTGGGCTGCGGGGTTTCTAGCTCAACCAGTTTCAAGTCGCTCAGCGTCGTCGCGCCCGCTGCCAATTGCCACGCCCGCATGTTCATGCCTCCAATCGCTGCTTAAATCTCATGTCCGCCCTTGCTTCAGGAGGCGCGCTACTGCCCGACCAGATCAGCCGAAATTGCCTCAGCCGCGCGCCGCAACGCCCCCATGTGCCGCTCCACCACGATAGCCGTTTCCGTGCGCCGTTGCAGCCATGTGATATTCACCGACGCGACCGGCAAAGCGCCAACCATCACCGGCACCGCCATCGACCGGCGACCATCCTGCCGGACGGACTGCCAATTGCGATCCGGCCAGGGGTGGAATGGCTCGCGCAACGCATAGCCACGCTCGCGGATGGTCGAGAGAATATCGTCCAGCAATTGCTCGCCATCGGCATCATCCTGCGCCGGGCGAATACGCTTGAGGATCGCCGCGCGCTCATCGGGATGGCAGGAGGCAAGGTAGGCCCGCCCGGTCGCTGTGTGCAGAAAGGAGAGCCTGCCGCCGATGGGACCAAGCGTGATAGAATCCAGTCGCAGCAAATTGCTGTTGCTCTCCACGATTTCCAGATGATCGCCGCGCGGCACGGCCAGCGCGGAAGGCCAGGCCACCTCATCGGATAGCTTTGCCAGATAGGGTGAGGCGACCTCTGCAATCTCGTGGCTGGCGAGGATTTCGGTCGGAACGGACCGTCTGGAGCTTGGCAGAAAGGCACCATCGGCCAGCCGCTGCCAGATATGCCCATGTTTGCCGAGCGTCACCACCATCCGCAGCAACGTCGCTTTGGGCAGGCCTAAAGCGAGGTGCAGCTCGTGCAGGTTCGCGCCTTTGCGACGGTCAATCTCGGTCAGCACCTGAAGCCCTCGCTCCAGCGCACGCACCGTTTTCACTTTCCGCTCGATCAAGCGCCACTCCTCTCGCGCTTATATTTTCACTTGGCGAAATAGCAGGTCCTGCCATCTGAACAAGCATGGAGGTGTGAATCCGAGGTGTTTTTGGCAGTTTTGCGCGTATTTCCGGCAATGGGTGCGCAAGCGTCCGGCTCCGCCTTGATCGAGCGATAAGCGACTCGCCTCAGCGATCGCCCGACCATGTGCGCAGGCCCGGCGCGGTGCGGTCCTCGCTGGAGAGCGCTTCTGCCACAGCAGGGCGGGCGCGCATCCGGTCACGCCAATCCACCACGCGCGGATAGTTTTTCACCACATCGAGATCAGGGAACATCCGCTCCACCATCGCCCCGCAATGGCTGAAGAAGTTGATGTCGGCAGTCGTGTACATCTCGCCGACAAGCCAGGGCGTATCGCCCAGTGTCGCCTCGATCTTCTGCAGCGCATAGACGATCTTATCCATCGCATTCGCAAGGTCCGCGTCTGAGAAGCCCGATCGCGCCGTCGCCCATTTCTTCCGCTGATCGGGGAGAGGAATATGATGCAACAATTTCTCGAACTCGCCATTCTCGATGTTGCGCGCGATGATGCGAACCAGCCGATGCCAGCCATGCATCGAGACATGGTTCATCACATGCTCGTCGACGAACTTGTTCCAGTAGCGCACCCTCGCCTTGCCTGCCGGATCGCGCGGCATCAGGGGTATCTCGGGGAAGACGTCCTCAAGATATTCGTTGATGACGGTTGTGTGCGTGATGATGGTGCCGTTATGATCGAGCACGGGCACCTGCCCCTCGGGATTAATCGCCTTGAACCAGTCGCTGTGTTGCTCAAATTTGTGCAGATCGACATAGATGCTCTCATAGACCAGCCCCTTCTCCTTGAGCGGAATCATGGATTTGAGCGAGTTTGCGAGCGGTTCGGCATGATAATATTTCAGCATTGGTTCGGCATCCCGTCTTGTGTTCTGTCTAAACTTCCAGCGTGTTCAAAACACCGCCATCCACAGCCCAATCCTGCCCGGTCACATGACTAGCTGCGGGCGAGAGCAGGAAGCAGGCGGTTTGCGCCAGCTCCTCCGCGCTGCCCATGCGGCGTTGTGGAATGCGATCATTGATCTTCGCCGCCTGCTCGGGCGGGATCAGGTCGAACGCCGGTGTCTCGATAAAGCCGGGGATGATGCAATTGCAGCGCACCCCGCTTGGCGCCAGCTCGACCGCGATCGCGCGGGCAAGGCCCAGCACGCCATGTTTGGACGCCACATAGGCGGGATTGAGTGCCATGCCGCGCTTGCTGGCCATCGAGCCAGTGACGAGGATCGCCCCCTCGCCCGCCGCCACCATCGCGGGCGCAATCGCCTGGATCGCCCAGAAAATGCTGGTGAGATTGACCTTCAGCACCTCCTCGAACAAGTCCGATGAATAGCTGAGCGCAGGCGCGAAATTGCCTGCGATCCCGGCATTGGCAAACAGGCCGTAAGCGGGGCCGAAATGCGCGGCGGCATCGGCAAGGGCCTGCTCCAGCGCCGCCTTGTCGCCCACATCGGCGGCAAAGCCTGCGGCATGACTGCCGATGGCGCGCGCCTCATCATCGAGCAGCGCTTGACGCCGCGCGATCATCGAGACCTTCGCGCCTTGCTGGGCAAGCATCCGCGCGGTGGCGAGGCCAATGCCGCTCGATGCGCCGGTGACAATCACGTGTCGCCCGTCAAAATCCATCATACCCGCTCACCCTCTTGCGCTAGACCGATCAGCTTCGCCCAGACGCGGGCATCGTCGCCGTCCGTCTCATCTGGTTTCCATATCCGTTCGAGGAACGCGCGGGCCTGCGCCTCATCCATGCGCGCATCCTCGCGGTGCCATCGATAGAACAGCGCCGAGACGCGAAAGTTCATGATGCAGTGGATATGGACGGGCGCCTCATCATGCTCCAGCGCGGCGCAAAAGGCGCGATAATGCGCTTCGCTCGGGGCGTTGAACGGGATCGGAATATGAGTGTAGCGCAGCCCGGCGTCGGCCATGAGGCTGGCGGCAACGGGCAATGCTTCAGCATGCTCTGCCAATGCGAGATTGATGACATGTTCCACGCCGATGGCCGCAAGTCTTGCCGGATCGTGCGGCTGCAATCGCCCGGATGTGGTGATGCGCTGGTCGATCCGCAGCCAGTTCCTGATATCTTGCGGATCGTCCTCCATGCCCTCAGCCCAACCCAAGAATGCGCACGGCATTATCCTTGAGGATGAGCGGCAGCACATCCTCCTTGAAGCCGACCTCCTGCGCCGCCGCGATCCATTTTTCAGGCGTGATCAGCGGGAAATCGCTGCCGAACATCATCTTATGTTTTAGCTGCGTGTTGGCATATTGGATGATCTGCTTGGGGAAATATTTGGGGCTCCAGCCGGAGAGATCGATGAAGACATTATCCTTGTGCAGCGCCATCGAGAGGCTCTCATCGGTCCACGGCCATGAAGGGTGCGCGAGGATAAACTTCATGTCCGGGAAGTCCGATGCGGCATCATCGACTAGCATGGGCTGACCATATTTGAGGCGAATGCCACCGCCGCCGCGCATCCCAGTGCCCATGCCGGAGTGGCCAGTGTGGAAGATAGCGGGCAGCTTATATTCCGCGATCACCTCGTAGATCGGATAGCCGGTCCGGTCGGAGGGGTGGATGCCCTGAATGAGGTGGTGGAATTTGAAGCCCTTCACGCCGTAATTTTCAATCAGATCGCGCGCCTCTCGCGCGCCCAGCTTGCCTTTGTGGGGATCGATCGAGGCGAAGGGAATGACGATGTCGCTATGCTCAGCAGCGAGCTCGGCAATCTCATAATTGCTCACGCGCTTGGCACCCACGGCACTCTCGCAATCCACCGTAAACAGGCAGAAGGCAATCTGCTGCTCGCGATAAAAGTCGATGATCTCAGGGATTTTCGGGCGCTCGCGCGGGGCCCTGAAATAGGCGCTGGCCGCATCGAAAAATTGCGCCATCACCGGGTCTTCCGGGTCATGGCAGGAGACTTCCGCGTGCACATGCACGTCGATGGCCTTCACCTTGGAAATGTCGATTGGCATCGTTCTGGGTTCCGACCTTTAGCTTCAGTTCACCATACGGGCGTGATCGCCCCAATATGGCTGGCGCAGCGCCTTCTTGTCCATCTTGCCCGCAGCGGTGCGGGGGATTTCATCCACGAAGCTGACACTCTTGGGTGCCTTCACGCTACCGAGCCGCGCCTTGGCGTGCGCGATGATGTGCGTTTCGCCCAGAGGCGAGGATGCGACGATCACGGCATGGACCTGCTCGCCCCAATGTTCATGGGGAAGTCCGATGACCGCGCATTCGCTCACGCCGTCCAGCTCCATGATGCAGGCCTCGACCTCCACGGAATAGACGTTAAAGCCGCCAGAGACGACCATGTCCTTCTTGCGATCAACGATATAAAAATAGCCATGCTCATCGCGGCGACCAATATCGCCCGTATGGTGCCAGCCATGTGCGGACGCCTCGGCGCTCGCCTCCGCATTCTCGAAATAGCCGCCGCCAACGATGCCGCCGCGCGCAACAATCTCACCCACCTCCCCGGTCGGGAGGATGTTCCCCTCATCGTCCATCAACTCGACGCGCAGGGAGTAGCTGGCCTTGCCGCAGCTGGAGAGCCGCTCGGGATGGACGCCCTTCGCAGCCGCCGCCACATCAGCTGGCGGAAGCCACGTGGCGATCATATGGCATTCCGTCTGCCCGTAGCTTTGGCACATACATGGCCCAAAAATCTCGACGGCCTGCCGCAGCTTCTCCGGGGAGACGGGCGAGCCAGCGAGCAGAAAATAGCGCAGGCTCGAATAATCATAGTCGCGCACATTGGGGTGAGCGAGCATTGTGTAGAGCGCAGTCGGCGGCAGAAACATATGCGTCACCCGGTCGCGCTCAATCGCCTGCATGACGGCCTGCGCATCGAAGCTGGGCAACACGCAGATCGTCGCCCCCATCGCCACCGCAGCCATCGCGACCGGCCCCGCCGCATGGGTGAGCGGCGCCGTGGCGAGGCACACCGGATTATCGGCAGGCATCAGATTGCCGATGGTCTCCATGAGCGCGCCCCAGCTGCGGTTCATGATGCGTACGCCCTTGGCCGGGCCAGTGGTGCCGCCGGTCGCGATGATGGCGGTGAGCTCATCGGGATTGCCGACAGGATCGCCAAGGTCCCGTGCATCTGGCGCATCGGCAGGCAACATGAACTGATCGAGCGACACATGCTCCCCCACCACAGCATCAAGACACACAAGCTTACGGATACTCGGCACCTGCGCCTGCACCTGCCGCGCCTCATCCGCGAGACTGCTATGATAGAAGAGCCACCCCGCCCGCACATGGCTGAGATAAGCGATGTTCGCATCCAGCGCATTGCGCGTGTTCACGGGTATCCAAACCGCCCCAGCCCGCCACAGCCCGAGCAGCGCCGTCAGGATCGTGCCATGGTTGGGCGACATGATCGCGACCCGCTCCTGATGGGCGATCCCCGCCCGATGCATCGCGCCCGCCAGTCGGTGCGTCAGCCGCTGCATTTGCGAATAGGTGACCCGCTCGTCACCGAAGATCAGAACCTCACGCGCCGGATGAAGCTGCGCCTGCTTGTCGAAATAATCGATGGAGCGCATCCGCCGCTTTCAACCCCAGCGATTGATTTCCGGCCCCGGCGCGAAGCCATGCGCCGGTTGTGGGGTGCGTGCCTGCGCCAGCGCCTGTTGCACGCTGGGCCGAGCTTCAACGCGCGCAAGCCAATCCGCGAGGTGCGACTTGCCCTCAAAGGCAGCGGGAACAAGATCGCGCATCGGCGCCAGCCAAGCATAGCTTTCCAGATCGGCAATGCTGAACTCGCCCATGATCCAGTCGCGATCAGCGAGACGATCATCAATCTTCTTGGTCGCCTCGTGAATGCGGGCAAGGCTTGCTTCGCGCTGGGCGTCAGGAAGCTCGCCAGCGCGCGTGGCAACCCAGCGCTCGCGCAAATCCTGCGCCTCGATGGGCGCAATGAGCTTCTCAAACGCCGCATCATCCAGCGCCGCCAACCGGGGCGTGGTCCATTCAAGATTGGCCAGCGCCGCAGCACTGGGCGCAAGACGCTCGATGATCCAGCGGCACCAAGCCATCATTTCCCAGCGCAAATAGGGATCGGTCGGGCGCAACCCCGCACCCGGCACCAAATCGTCAATGAAGCAGCCGATGAACACGCTGTCGCTCAGCGCCTCTCCATCCACCACCAGCACCGGGCCTTCGCCTTCGACGCTATATTGCGCTTCCATGTTGAGCGGAATGCCGCTGTGGTGCCGCTCACCCAACGCCAGATCGATGGGGCGCAGCTCAACGCTCAGCCCCGCCTCGAACAACGCTGCCAGCACCGTGAGCGACGGCCCGGTCGGCTCGCCATGATAGAGGGTCATCACCATTTCTCGACTTCCTTGCCCTCAAAGATGTTGATGCGGCTGGCCATTGCGGTGCGGCCCATTGCCCAAGTCGTTTTGGTCGCCGGGCGCGCATAGATGGCGCGCAACCAGCGCATGATGTTCGGCGTCAGCTCATCGTTGCAATGTTCGGCCTGCGAGAGCGGCAGGAAATAGGCCGAGTTGAACGCATTGATATCCGCCAGCGAATAGCTGTCGCAGGCCAGCCACTCCCGCTCGCTCAGCGTCTTCTCGACCAGATCGATGCCGATCAGGATGCGCCGCTTGGATTCCGCCAGCTCCTCCTCGCTGAACAGCCCGTAAATCGCCTTGCGCCAAGCCACCCGCCGCTCCGGCAAGGGAATGCGCTCGATGGCGGCCTTGAGCTCCTCAGGGTCGCGCTCACGCACCTTGGGGCCGATGCCGACATTCCAGCCAAGCATCGAAAGGCTGGGTCCAAGCCATTGGTCATAATATTTCATCCACCAGCGCACCCGCCAGCGGTCCTTGGGATCGGTCGGCATAAGCGCCGGGCCGTCAAACGCCTCATCAACATATTCCATGATCGCGGTGGATTCATTCAGCAGTCGCCCGCCGTGGGTCATCGCAGGAATTGTGCCCATCGGGTTGATCGCCAGATAATCCGGTTTGTGCTGATCGAACGCCAGCAGATCGATATAATGGCTATTGAAAGCCACACCCTTCTCCACCAGCGTCAGCATCGGCTTGCCGCTATTGGCGTTGGGCTCCCAATGATAAAGCGTAATGTCGCCGCCAGCAGCGCTGCTCAATGGCTCGTCCTCTCATTATCTGTCAGCATATCATCCCTGTGATCGCACAGCTTGGCAAGCGTGACGCGGATCATTCCGCCCGCTCTTTCTTGAGCATCATCGGCGTGAAATTCTCGACGAGGAAGGCTTTGCCCAGCACCGGGTGCGCAAAGCTCATCGGCACCTCGTAACGGTGCGGCCAGGTCTGGCGCACTTCCTTCTCGGGCAGGATGCGGTCTGGTCCATCAGGGTTCTCGGGATAGGTCACTTGCGCGGGCTGCAGATGCGCGATGGTGTGCGCCCAGCCCGTTTCATACTCGCCTTGCCACTGCATCATATAATCGAGCCGCTTGATCTTCCACACGCCATCTTCTTTGATATAGTCATTTTCATAGATGCCGGATTCCCAAAATTGCTGCGGCATTCCCTCTGGCTTGTCGCGCAGCACATCGTCGTGCCAGCCCCCTGCCAGAATGCCCCGGAACCGCCCCGTCGCAGTGGCACCGTCATCGGCAATCGTGATGACATCCTGCAGCTGGAAATGGTCGAGCAGCAGCCCATGCACCGGGCCTCTTCGACCACCCGTGAAGAAGTTCTGGAACCATGTGCCATAGAGGCGCATAACTCCTTCATATCCCACATATTCGCCGGATAGAAACACAACGACGCCATCCCTGGCGAAAAGGCCTGCGACCTCTTCCGGGCGATTATAGTCGATATAATAGCCATAGGCCCATTGGAGCCGACGAATGGCGTTGATGTCTTCGAGCTGCTGGACCTTCTTTTCCAGTTGGATCAAGCGTGCTTCCACGTCAGACATTATCGACTCCTCTCTCCTAAGCTCTATGCTTGGCTAACAAAGCGGCACTGCCAAAGCGAGAGGATAAAGTCATGGATTGGAGCAGGAAGACTGCTTTCATCACCGGCGCGGGCACAGGCCTCGGCTTCGGCATCGCCCGCGCATTCAGCAATGTCGGGATGCAGCTTGCCCTCTCCTACCGCAATGAAGATCAGCGTGAGGCATCCAATCGCTGGTTTGCCGAGCGAGGCCGCGATCTGCCCTTATGGATCAAGCTGGACGTAACCGATCGCCCCGCCTTCGCCCATGCTGCGGAGCAGGTGGCGCAGCATTTCGGCGGCTGCGATGTACTGGTGAACAATGCTGGCGTGTCCGTCTTCGGCCCGACCGACGAAGCAAGTCATGCCGATTATGATTGGATCATGGGTGTCAATTTCGGCGGCGTCGTGAACGGCATCACCGCCTTCCTGCCGCTCATCAAGGCGGGCGGCAAAGGCGGCCACGTGGTGAATGTTGCGAGCATGGCCGCCTATCTCTCCGGGCCACAGGCGGGCATCTACACCGCCTCCAAATTCGCGGTACGCGGGCTCACGGAATCGCTGCGCTATAATTGCGTGCCCTACGGCATCGGCGTCTCGCTCGTGTGCCCAGCGCTCATCGTGACGGACGCTTGGACAAGCGCGCTCAAACGCCCGTCTGAATTTGCGCAGAGCGGCTTCGCGCCAGTCGATGAGGCGGAACTGGCGCGCTTTGGCGAAGTCTTCAAGTCCGGGATGGACCCGCTGGAGGCAGGCAACAAAATTCTCGAAGGCATGTCCCGGAACAAGGGACTCATCTTCACGCATCCTGAATTCGCCGAGGATTTTCGCGACATTTATGAAGAGAGCCTTGCCGCCCTGCCCGATGAGCCAGCGCCAAACGAAAGATTGGCAGTCGAGCGTCAACGCCGCGCAGCAAACAAGGCCGCGCTTGAGGGCGCGAAAATCGGGCTGGCCGATCTCGTCTGAACCGCTCGACAGGCGGTGATATTTTGGTGATGGTAGCGTCCGCCTGGGCAAGGCGCACAAATGGGAGGGATCGAAATGTTCACAAAAGCGCTGGCGATGATGCCGCTGCTGATGGCTGGCACCGCAATGGCTCAGGCCCCGGCTGAAACAAGGCAAGCCGTGCAACATTGTGCGGACATGAGGAGCACAAGCTTCGGTGCCGATGTGCAGATCACCAACACGGTCTTCGTGCCCGCAGGCATCCCCGCGGCCCCTGTTTCCAACTCCGAGCCGCCCCTCAAGACCGCCTTGCCCGCCTATTGCCGCGTTGACGGCATGATCAATGAACGAGTCGGCGCGGGCGGCACCAAATATGGCATCGGCTTCTCGCTCGCGCTGCCGCAAGCCTGGAATGGGCGCTTCCTCCTGATGGGCGGTGGCGGCCTCAACGGCAGCATTCGCCCACCCTTTGGCACCGCCGCAGCCGGAGCGACGCCAGCCCTCGTGCGCGGTTTTGCGGTGCTCAGCCATGATAGCGGCCATAAAGGCGCCGTGTTCGATAACAGCTTCATGAAGGATCAGCGCGCCAATCTCGATTTCTCTGAGGCATCAGTGAAAACCGTCACCTTGCTCGGCAAGGCGATCAGCGAGCGTTTCTATGACAAGCCGATTTCCAAAAGCTATATGGCGGGCTGCTCGACTGGTGGCCGCGAAGGCATGCTGGCATCGCAGCGCTACCCCGAATTGTTCGACGGCATCGTGGTGGGCGCACCCGCCATGCGCACCGGCAATTCAAATCTCGGCATCGCCTACGCAACCGTGATGTTCAATCAGGTCGCGCCCAAGAATGAGGCGGGACTGCCGCAGCTCGATAAGCTGTTCACCCCGGCAGACCGCGCCCTCGTCCGCAAAGGATTGCTGGACCAATGTGATGGGCTAGATGGGCTCAAGGATGGCATGATCGAGAATGTCGGCCAGTGCAAATTCCAGCCTGCCAAGCTCATGTGCAGTGGAGAGAAGGCCGCCGATTGCTTGAGCAAAGACCAGACCGACACGATGGAGCGGGCTTTCGCTGGCCCCAAGGACAAGGCGGGCTATGCGCTCTATGCACCCGTGCCCTACGATACCGGCATCGTCGCAACCGACAGCGGCATCCCCGGCTATCTCCCGACTGGCGTGCCGGGACCATTGGGCAAGCCGACGCAGGATAGCAGCATCGATCTCGACGCACGCATCAACGCCATCCGCAACGATGCCGGGCAGCGGCTGACCGACACCAGCTATTGGACCAATCTCAACACCTTCCTCGATCGTGGCGGCAAGATCCTCTTCTATCATGGCGTGAGCGATCCCTGGTTCTCCGCCTGGGATACGTGGGATTATTGGTTGCGGGCAGCCGAGACGAATGGCGAGCGTTGGGACGATGCGAGCCGCTTCTACATGGTGCCGGGCATGGGCCATTGCCGCGGTGGCGATGCGTTCGATCAGTTCGATATACTCGATGCCGTCGTGAAATGGGTTGAGGAGGACAAGAAGCCGGAGGCCGTCATCGCATCGCGCGAAGCACCCATCGCCGCCACACGCCCGCTTTGCCCCTTCCCCACCTATGCGCGCTACAAGGGCGGCGACGAGACCAAGGCCGAGAGCTTTGTCTGCGCAGAGCCGCAGGAGTAAGCAATGTCTTCCAAGATTGCCCCCGCCGTCTCCGCGCTCGCTATGGCAATGTCACCCGCAGGCGCGGCGCAGGCCGATGCCCCTCGCCTTGAATTCGCGTTCGAGGAGATCGTCACCCTCGCCCCGCCGGAAAATCTCGGCAAAACCGCTTATGGCGAGCGCATCATCATCCCCATCACCGGCGGCACATTTGAAGGGCCGGGCATCAAGGGAACGATCATCCCCGGCGGCTGGGATTGGCAATTGCGCCGCGCCGATGGCTGCACGGATGTAAAAGCCGATTATATGCTGCGCACCGATGACGGCGTGATCATCAACGTCGTCAATCGCGGCGCGCTCTGCGGGCCGGATAAGGACGGGAAGCCGCGCCCTGGCCGCACCCATCCCGTCTTCGAGGCGCCGCTGGGCAAATATGAGTGGCTCGGGCAAAGCGCCTTCATCGGCACGCTCGAAGCGGTAATGACGGATGGCAAGCTGACTGGCGTGAAGATACGCTTCTATCGGGCGGTTTGAGCATCCGCGTCAAAGGCTGAGCGGGCGGTGGCCACGGTTTCCAGATTGGTTTCGGCCCAGGTCCACACACCGCAAAAGGCTTCACCCAAAGTCTCGCCGAGCGCGGTCAGGCGATATTCCACCCGTGGCGGCACAACGGGATGCACCGTGCGAACAAGCAGCCCGTTGCGCTCCATCTGGCGGAGCGTCTGCGTCAGCATCTTCTGGCTGATGCCGGGCACCTTTTCGAAAATGCGCGTGAAGCGCTGCTCGCCATGATCGTGGAGAATCTCGATCACGATCATCGTCCATTTGTCGGCGACCTGCGCCAGCAGGTCATGCACCAGCGCCTCAACTTTCGGATCGATCTCATCATAGCGCTCTGGGCTTGCCGGGCCAGTCAGGGGCTTGGGAACTGCCATATTCGCTCACACTCTCTTTCAGGTAAGTATAGATCTTTTCAGTGCCTTCTTTCACATTGATCGTATCGGATTAAATGGGTGTCCGTCCACATCAACTTGCAAAGGAGCCCATTATGAAACGCACAGGCAACACCATTTTGATGACCGGTGGCGGATCCGGCATCGGCCGCGCCCTCGCCCAACGCTTCCACGATGAGGGTAATGTCGTCATCGTCGCCGGGCGTACTTTGACCAGTCTGGAAGAGACGATCGAGGGTCGCGAAAACATGCACGCACTGACGCTCGACGTTAACGATGCGGCCAGCCTAGAGGCCTTCGCGGACAAGGCGATCAGCCAGTTTCCGGCCATCAACATCCTGTTCAACAATGCGGGCATCATGCACCGCGAGGACATCAGCAGCAAAGCCGATGTCTCAATCGCAGAGCAGACGATCATCACCAATGTGCTTGGCCCAATCAGGCTGACAAATGTACTGATCGACCATCTGGTTGCCCAACCTGACGCGGCGATCATCAACACGACGTCAGGCCTCGCCTTCGTTCCACTGGCGAGCACGCCAAGTTACAGCGCCAGTAAAGCAGCGCTCCATAGCTGGACCGTCTGCTTGCGTGAGCAATTGCGCGGCAAGATCGAGGTGATCGAGTTGGCGCCTCCCGCCGTCCGCACGGAACTGACCCCCGGCCAATCATTGCGCGAAAATTATATGCCGCTCGATGATTATGCGGCGGAAGTCATGTCGCTCTTCGCGCAGAAGCCCACGCCGGAAGAAATTCTCGTGGAGAATGTGCGCCTCCTGCGCTTTGCAGAGCGCAATGGCCAATTCGACAAGGTGCTGGAGATGATCAGCTCGCTTTAAGAACGGCGGGCGGCGGCACACGCCGTCGCCCGGCCATCACACGCTCTTGGCGGCTTGATACTCGGCCATCGGCACCCACCAGCCATGCACTTGTGGGCGCATCCGGGTCGGCACCGGCACCTTGGCGACCGGACCAACGGGCAAATCACCCGCATTCCAGATCCACAGCGCATGCTCATATTGATCCGGCCCGGTCTCATGATCGACCACCGCAACAAGCCAGCCCTCATGCCCCGGCTTGCTGGCGGCGACATGCACCGTTTCACTCATCCCATGCGCCGGAGGTAGATTATAACCAGTGATCGCCCCGGTCTCGAAATCCTTGCGCAGCAAAGCCGAGAACATCACGCCGACCACACCGCCCATGACCGGCGGCCCCACCTGCGCGGGGTTCATGCTGCCATACCAGCCCTTCTTGTAATTGCGGCCTTCATCCGCCTTGGCGATGCGTGGCATGTCGCCGGGCGGTCCGATCGGCGTCACCTCGACGCCCTCACCCTCTTTCGCCAGATCCATCGTCCAGCGCTGGAAGCCGCCGCCCAGCATCGGTGGCGGAACATTGATGCCACTATCGGCCTGAATGTGCGGAAAAGCGATCGTGTCCGTCACATGATGATCCATATGGACCTTGCCGTCCGGCGTCTCGAAGGCATTCATCATGTGAAAGCTGGAAGCGCCCTTTGGCCCCTTGAACCAGCGCATTTCAGACACATCGCCATAGCGCGGCATGATGCCGACATGATAGTCCAGATCCTTGTCATGGATCCAGTGCGGCCCCTTCGCCTTCACAACCTCCAGATCGGACTTGGTCGGCTGGAGCGGGAAAATTGCGTAATTTTCCGTGATCACGAAGTCGTGGACGAGGCTGCAGAATGGCGCATCGAACCATTGCTCCTTGACCAGCGCGCCTAGCGCATCCGTCCACCAATAGGCCATCGTCGTCGAGCAAAGCCCATCGGCCTCATAGCCGAAAACGAACATCTCCTTCGTCTCGGGGTCGATGCGGACATGCGCGGTCATGGTGCGGGATTTAAGCGCGCCGCCAAAGTCATACGCGCCGATCGTCTCCAGCGTATGCGGATCAACCTGAAAGCCGGGGCCATCTTCTTTGGTCATGATGAGGCGTCCCGCATGCCAGACAGGCGTCGTGTTCGACACGGTGCCATCGATGCCCTCAACCGAGGCATCATTCGTGAACGGATTCCGGTAACGCCCAAACAGGCGCTTACCTGCCGCATTCTCCGCCTTCCAGCGCGGCGTCTGCACATATTTGATGTCATAATCGACCGTGCCATCCTCATTGAAGAGGATGCGGCTGACCATGCCATCGTCGGAGAGCGCCGTATCGGGCAGGAAAAACGGCTCAAACTGCGGGTCGGGCACGGCGCGGAAGAACGCGCCGCGCACATCTGCCGGAATCTCCCCCTCCGACGCCTTCAGCCCCTTTATCGAGACTTCCTGCCCGACCGGCTTGTTGAGGCCGAGATAGTCCGGCGTCGCGGGGAATGGCATTTGTCTCTCCAGCTAAGTGATCCAATTTGCCGCTTCTCTGCGCAGTTTGAATGCCGCTGGCTATGACCCAGAAGGAAGTTCGTCTGGCCAGTATAGACGCATCGGGTTGGTGATGAGCAGCTTTTGCTGAAGCTCCGCGCTCGGTGCGATGCGCGGGATCATGTCCACCAGATGGCCATCATCGGGGATATCATCCTGCATATTGGGGTGCGGCCAGTCCGTGCCCCAAAGCACCCTGTCCGAATAATCGGCCACAAGCGGCGCGACCGAGCGGGCGAAATCATTCCACGGGTCGCCGCCAGCATCCAGCCGGTCCGGGCAGGTCGCCTTGAACCAGATGTCATCGCGGGAATCGAGCAGATTGCGAAACGCCTTCATGTCGGCGCCATCCGGCCCTTGAGACACATCGGGACGGCCCATATGATCGATGACGAGCGGCACAGGAATTGCGTCCACGGGTTTGTCGGCAAAGTCGTGGGCCACTCGCC
>CAMLFF010000015.1 GCA_946479185.1 uncultured Sphingobium sp. | reverse complement strand
CCAATCTGCACGGCCTCGAAATAGCGGCGGAAAAATTCCCGCGCGTTCGATTCGCTCCAGATCGCGGCGGCGGCGCAGGCCTGCTGCCAGTCCGATCCGCTGGTGAGGCCGCTCTGGTCGTGGCGCTTCTGCAGCGAGGGGCAGGAAATGTTGAAGGCGCGCAGGGCAAGGCCGAGGCGCTCATTGCTGGTCGGCAGCACCGTATCGACCGCCGGGCCGAGCGTGAGACCGCTCGTCACTGCATTGGCGACTGGCGCGCCATCCGTCGCAGGCGGGGCAGGCGCTGGCGACGTCGGCAAGGTTGGTCGTGGAGTCGCAGGCTGGGGCCTAGCAGCAGGCGGACCGGCGGCCTGTTGCCCGGATGAGCCGGGCGGAATCATGCTGCCACATGACGCCAGCGACAAAGCGCCGACTATCATGCTCAGCGATTTCAGCATGGAGATAGTCTTGCGATGCACCGACATGACGGCGCGATCCAGGCCGGTCAGCCTTCGTCCGTCTCGGTGAGGCGCCAATTTGGATCGCGGCTGGCCAGCTCGCGGCTGAATGTCCATGTCTCGATCGTGCTCACCGCGTCATCCATCGACCCGGCAACGACGGTGCCATCCTTGTCGCGCGTGATCGCAGAGAGATCGGCCTCAAAGTGAACCGACACATGGGCCGTGCCATTTTCTACGCGCGCGTCGACGATATGCGCATCATCAATGCGGACCAGCCGGTTATCGAGCACCAGACCATCGGCTTCGCGCTGATCGATCGCTGCCGAGAACTCCTCGGCAACGTCCGGCGCGCAAAAATTCTTGAGTGTCTCGCGGTCGCCCTTCCAGAAGGCCTCGAGGATCATGCCATAAGCCGAGCGCGCACCGCCGAGAAACTGTACGACATCGAAATTGCGATCTGCGGCGATCAGCGAGCGCAGGCCTGCCTGTGCTGGTACAGCGACAGCGCTCTCTGCCGCGCGTTGCGCAGGCGTGAGGCTATCGGCCTGCCCGGCGACGGGCGGACGGGCGATCTGCCGATCATCGACCGGCGTTGGCAACTGGCGCTGCTCATGCCCGGTGCGACGCCCCAATACGGAGTATAGCCGCAAAGCCAGCAGAGCGAAGATCATGGCCAGAACGACAATGACGGTCACGAGATCAAGACCCTTCCAAACAAAACCGGCCAACAAGAGACCGGCGCGCAAGCGAATATAGGCACCTTTGCGCCGACATTCAAACCCGCGTGCAATTCAACGAGTCGCAAAGCTACGCAAAAGAAATGAAGAATGCATCCACAATCGGCTCACGTGCGCCCGAAGGTGCCCGCTATCCGTTCCGCAATGATGCAAAATGCGCCGGCTTGCGACGCCTCGCTCCATCCAATCGAGATTGCCCTGCATCGGCGCGCCTGCTAAGCGGCGCGCCGATAGATGGTGCGCGCCGGGCATGCTGCTTCGCTCGCCTGCCGTCCCCGCATTTCCAGCCCTGCGCCCGGCCATCGAGGCCGGGACGTGGCGGCAACAAGCCTGAAGGACAGGACCGAGCATGACTGAAACGACCGACACGATTGCCAATGGCGCCGACAACCAGCCGCAGATCGGCCTCATCGCGCAATATGTGAAGGATCTCTCCTTCGAGAATCCGAACGCGCCCGGCGTGTATCAGTGGCAGGAGCAGCCGCAGATCGACATCAACTTCAACATCAGCAACACCCAGATTGCCGATGATGTGTTTGAAGTCGCGCTGAAGGTGAGCGCCAAGGCTGTGGCCGATCAGGGCACTGCCTTTGCTGTCGAGCTGCTGTTTGCTGGCCTGTTCGGCATCCGTAACGTGCCCGAAGATCAGATGCGCCCGTTCCTTTACGCAGAAGCGCCGCGCCTGCTCTTCCCCTTCGCGCGTCGCGTGGTTGCCGATGCCGTGCAGGATGGCGGCTTCCCGCCGCTGATGCTCGACCCCATCGATTTCGGCGCGCTTTATGTGCAGCAGCAGGCCCAGATCGAGGCAGCCCAGCAGGGCGAGCCTGCCGGCAACGCCTGAACTAATATCTGACCGCCGGGGCGATGGCCCCGTGCGGCGCTGACTTGAAGAGGGGAGCAAAGCCCATTCGCGCGATCTCCCCTCCTCTCCCATCCGCCACGATCCTCCAGCCATGAGCCTGCTGCGCTCCACCGGCACGATTGGCGCGCTCACACTGGTCAGCCGCGTGCTGGGCATGGTGCGGGACATGCTGATGGCGCGCTATGTGGGCGCTGGCCTCGCATCCGATGCTTTCCTCATCGCCTGGCGCCTGCCCAACCTGTTCCGCGCATTGTTTGCCGAGGGCGCGTTCGCCGCTGCCTTTGTGCCGATGTTCAATCGCATCATGGGCAAGGAGGGCAAGGACGATCCTGAGGCTGGCCGCGCTGCCGCCATCGCCTTTGCCAGCCAGGTGCTCTCGGTGCTCTTCCCGGTGCTGATCCTCCTCACCGTGGTGATGATGCTGGCAGTCGGCCCGGTCGTGTGGGCGATGACCGGCGGCTTCCCCGATGGCGGGCCGGAGAAATTCGCGCTCGCGCGGCACCTCACCATCATCACTTTTCCCTATCTCGGGCTGATCTCGCTCGTTTCGCTGCTCGGCGGCATCCTCAACAGCTTCAACCGCTTCTGGGTGAATGCCGCCGCGCCGACGCTGCTCAACCTGTGCATGATCGTCGCCATCGTCTTTTTCCATGGGGATACGCCGGTCGAAACCGCTGTCACGCAGGCGATTGCCGTCACCGTGGCTGGCGTGTTGCAATTGCTGTGGCTCATCTGGTCCTGCCGCCAGATCGGCGTGGTGCTCAAACTCACACGCCCGCGCCTCTCGCCGCAGGTCAAGACGATGCTCGCCATCATTGG
Organism: uncultured Sphingobium sp.; assembly: GCA_946479185.1. The sequence continues at coordinate 19,115 of CAMLFF010000015.1, read as the reverse complement.
CCCCGCCGCCATCGGCCAGGGTGCGATCCAGTTCAATCTGCTCATCTCCACCTCGCTCGCCGCGCGCTTTCTCCCTCAAGGATCGGTCTCGTGGATCTATTATGCGGATCGGCTGAACCAATTGCCGCTCGGCCTCATTGGCATTGGTGTTGGCACGGCGATGCTGCCGCTCATCTCGCGCCAGATCGGCTCGGGCGATGCCAAGGCCGCCAATGATACGCAGAACCGCGCGCTGGAGCTGGCGCTGTTCCTCGCCCTGCCTGCCGCCATTGCGTTGCTGGTGGCCGCGACGCCGATTGTGCGCGGCGTCTTCCAGCATGGCGCCTTCACGGTTGAGGATACGCTGGGCTGCGCCGCCGTGCTCGCCGCCTTTGCTCCGGGCGTACCCGCTTATGTTCTCATCAAGGTGCTGACGCCGGGCTTTTATGCGCGGGCAGACACGAAAACGCCGGTGCGCATCGCACTGATTGCCATGCTGGTGAACCTCCTCGGAAATCTGCTGCTCATCTGGCCGATGGGCGCTGTGGGCATCGCGCTCTCCACGGCGATTTCGGCCTGGGTGAATGTGCTGCTGCTGGTCTGGTCCCTGCATCGCAAGGGCCTTCTGGTGCTGGATGCGCGCTTCCGCACCAAGGCGCTGCGCATTGTGGCGGCGGGCATCATCATGGGTGGGGCGCTGATGGCGGGCAATCGCCTGCTCGATTCGCACATGGATGCACCCTTCTGGGAGCGGATCGCGGCGCTTGCGCTGCTCTGCGGTGGCGGCGGCATCATCTATGGCGTGGCAGCGATTGCGCTGGGCGCCTACCGCATCTCGGAGCTCAAGGCGCAGTTGCGGCGCAAGCGGTAACGTCCTGCGCTTGACCTGAGCCGCCCTGCGCGACACAGCACGGGCAGCTTTTGCGATTGGGACAAAATCATGCGCGTGCTTTCCGGCATCCAGCCGACCGGTAATCTCCATCTGGGCAATTATCTGGGCGCTATCCGCAACTGGGTGGCGATGCAGGACGCGATGGATTCGGAGTCGCGCTGCTTCTTCTTCCTCGCCGATATGCACTCGATCACCGTGCATGAGACGCGCGAGCAGCGGCTTGCCAATGTGCGGGATATGGCGGCGGCGCTGGTGGCGTGCGGCATTGATCCGGATCGCTCGGTGCTGTTCAATCAGGCGCGCGTGCCTGCCCATGCCGAGCTGTGCTGGTTGCTCAACGGCACCGCGCGCATCGGCTGGCTAAACCGCATGACGCAGTTCAAGGACAAATCGGGCAAGAATCGCGAAGGCGCGAGTATCGGCCTGTTTGTCTATCCGGTGCTGCAGGCGGCGGACGTGCTGCTCTATCAGGCGACCCATGTGCCGGTGGGCGAGGACCAGAAGCAGCATCTGGAGCTGACGCGCGATATCGCCATCAAGTTCAATGCGGATTTCGGCGTCGATTTGTTCACCCTGCCCGATCCGATTATCCCCAAGGAAACGGCGCGGATCATGAGCCTGCGCGATGGGTCGGCCAAAATGTCCAAGTCTGACCCGAGCGACATGAGCCGCATCAACCTGACGGACGATAGCGACACGATCCTGCAGAAGATCCGCAAGGCAAAGACCGATGCCGAGCCGCTGCCATCTGAGGTTACGGGCCTCGCGGGCCGGGCTGAGGCGCTCAATCTGGTGGGCATTTATGCGACGCTCGCCAGTTCCACGCCGGATGCCGTGTGCGCGCAATTTGCCGGGCAAGGCTTTGGCGCGTTCAAGCCCGCGCTGGCGGACTTGCTGGTGGAAAAGCTCAGCCCCATCCGAGATCGCTTTGTGGCGCTGAAGGATGACCATATTGCGCTCGACGCAATATTGGAGAAGGGTGCAGCGAAAGCCGCTGAGGCTGCAGCGCCAACATTGCGCGGCGCTTATGAGGCAATGGGCCTGATGCGCTGACCGATTGCGGGAACTGCATTCAACGTCGGTTCATTTCATCTTGTGTATCAACGGTTTCAACGCGTTTATCAGGGCCAATCCCGCCCAGAAAATGGACACAAACATGAACAGCAAGCGCATTCTCGTCATGGCGGCATCGCTTCTAGCACTGGGTGGCCTGTCCGCATGCGCCACCCCGTTTAAAGCCGACGTCGCCCGCTTCCAGCAGCTTCCGCCTGCGCAGGGCCAGAGTTTCACCGTACAGCCCGGCAGTCAGAAGCTGGCCGGCAGCCTTGAGTTCCAGCATTATGCTGATCTCGTGGCGCAGCGGCTGGTCGATCAGGGCTATACGCGCGCAGCCGATCCGGCCAGCGCGCAGCTGGTCGTGCAGCTCGATTATGGCATTGATCGGGGCACGCAGCGGGTGCGCTCGACCGGCTTCTCGCGCTCGCCCTTTTATGATCCCTTCTTCTACCCCGGCTATTATCGTGGCTTCCGCGGGCGTTACATGATGGGCTGGTATGATCCCTTCATGTGGGGCGGCGGCTATAATGATGTCGAAAGCTACATGGTGTATCAGAGCAGCCTGAACATGCGCATCAACCGCACAGGCGGTGAGCCTTTGTTCGAGGGTACGGCCAGAGCGCAGTCAGTGGACAACAAGATGACCTATCTTGTGCCGAACCTCATCGACGCGCTGTTCACCAACTTCCCCGGCCAGAATGGCGAGGAAGTGCGTGTGACCGTGGCGCCTGAACCGAAGAAGTAAAATCTCGCAGCGTTAGGCGTTGCTAGTTTGATCGTCGAAGCGGCGTTTCTGCATTTGGCAGGAGCGCCGCTTTGCTATGAGGCGACCTGATCGACGGGCTTGCCGCGCGTCTTGCAGAAGAGCTCCCGGTCCGCCGGACGGAAGGCGAGCTTCCAGATGATCGCGCAGTAAGCGAGGAGCATCACAGGCAGGCCGATCACAAGCTCCACCCATTCATATTCGTGCGGCAGCAGGGTGATGGCCATGCCGCCTATGCCGACGATCAGCCCGGTGATGACAAGGCTCGGTCGCCAGATGGGGATCGGCGAACCGAGTAGCTTGCTGAGCAGCAGCGACTTGGCGATGGCGCCTGCCAGCAATGCGAGCGCGAGGGCGAGGGCAGGCATGGCTGCCTGATAATATTCCGGCCAGTTCATGTGCCGGGAAAGGATCAGCAAGCCGACGGTCAGCACCGCCTGCAGCGTGATGGTGCCGAGCGAAATGTAGAGATTGCGCAGGCGGGCCATATAAACCAGCGCGGCCTCGCTCACCACCGACGGCGTGCCCAGAACTTCAGCCGCGAGCAGGCAGGCGAGCGCCGCCGCGCCGACGACGAAGCCGGGGCCGACAAGGCCCATCACGGCTTCACCCGGAATGGCGAGCGCCAGTGCGATGCCAAGCTGCCCGGCAATGATCCAGAAGCCCACCTGACTCACCTGACGCGCAATCGCCTCATGATTGCCAAGCTTGAGGTTGCGCGTGATGACGGGGCCAAGGATCGGCTCGAAGCTGGTCTTGAGCCGCTGCGGGAGCGAGGCGACCTGCTGCGCGACATAATAGACGCCGACCACGGCGGGCGATGCGAACAGGCCTAGAATGGCCAGATCGAGCCTGCGCGTGCCCCACTCGATGGCGTCTGCCCCGGCCAGCGGCAGGTTGCGCAACGCCAGCGTCCATATTCGCCGCGGATTGGGACGCCAGCCGCGTGGCATGCCGTAATGGCGCATCAATGGCCACATTGCCGCGAGGAACGCTGCGAACATCGATGCGACATAGGAGAGGATGAGGCCATCACGCTCCGAATAGAAATAGAAGGCGAAGGCCGCGATGCTGATCGTCCAGGGTTCGACGATTGCGCGCGCCCGCACGGTGGCGGCGATGTCGTAGCGATAGGCGCAGGCGGCCAGCGCCACGTCGGTCATCACAATGGCGATGATGATGAGCGGGAGCAGCCTATCCAGCCCGTTGAGGCCGCTGTTGGGGAACATCGCCTCGGGAAAGATCATGAGCAGTGCAGCGCCCGCCGCACTACAGATCAGGCAGAGCAATAAGCCATCGGCCACGACATGCGACTGGCTGCGCTCATCACGCGCCAACTGATCGGCAAGACCGCGCTTGAGGCCCATCGTGGCAAGCTGCGCTGCAAATTCCACCACCAGCACCGCATAGGCAAAGCGGCCCAGCACGGATGCGCCATAGAGCCGCCCGGCGATGAACAGGAAGGGGATGCGCGCGGCAAGGCGCAGGGCGAAGCCGAGCACATTGGCTCTGCCACCCTTGGCGAGCGCCGAAATATCATCGCGCTCGGCTTGTGCCGCCTCTGCCGGCCCATTGGTCATGCAAGGCGCTCCCACGCGCAAAAATCCGAACTGCGCTTGGCTTCATTAGGCAAAAGCCTGAGCATGCGCAAAGCCCCTGAATGCGTCATTCGACTTTCATTCGGCACGCAGTGGCCGGGCAAGCAGGGCACTGATGACGTCATTCACCCGCGATTCGCCAGAAAGGAGCGCGCAGACCGCCGCCGTCACGGGCATTTCGATCTCTGCCGCTTGTGCTGCTTCGAGGAGCACGGGGGCAGTGAAGGCACCCTCGGCCACGGTGGGACGATCCGCCAGCAAGGCCTCGACCGACTGCCCCTCGCCCAGCCCCTGCCCCAGCGCAAAATTGCGCGAGCGGGTGGACGAGCAGGTGAGCACCAGATCGCCAAGGCCGGAGAGGCCAGCCAGTGTCTCGGGCCGTGCGCCACGGGCGAGACCGAAGCGCGTCATCTCGGCAAAGCCACGCGCGATGAGGGCGGCTTTGGCATTTTGGCCGAGGCCTGCGCCCTCCACGACGCCGCAAGCAATGGCGAGGACATTCTTGACCGCCCCGCCAATCTCCGCGCCGATAACGTCATCGGAAACATAGGGCCGGAAGGTGGGCCGGGCGATGACATCGGCAAGAATGCGAGCCAGCGCTTCCTCTTCCGCCGCGAGCGTCACAGCCGTGGGCAGGCCCGCCGCGACTTCATGCGCGAACGTAGGCCCGGAGAGCACGGCAATGGGCGAGCCCGGCATCGCTTCCCGCGCAACCTGATGCATCAGCAGATGCGACGTTGCCTCAATGCCCTTCGAACAGAGAATCAGCGATTGGCCCTGCGGCATGAAATGCGACAGCACGGCGCGCATATGCTGGGCGGGCGTCACCACCAGCAGCGCGCTCAAGTCACTGAGGGCTGCGGGATCATCCGTTGCAACGATCAGCGGCGAGAGCGGGTGGCCAGGCAGATAGGCGCTATTCTCATGATCGCGATTAATGGCCTGCACCACATCGCCATTGCGCGCCCAGAGCAGCACATCATTGCCGCCTTGCGCCAGCACTTGCGCGAGCGCCGTGCCCCAGGCACCGCCGCCCAACACACCAATGGGTCCATGCTTCGTCATGCCTTCACCCCCGCGCCGCGCACCGTCTCTGCGGCAGGATCGAGCGGCCAGCGCGGGCGGGCAGCAACGGAGAGATCGTCCGTCAGCCCCAGCGCAAAGCGCTCGGCGCCTGCCCAGCCGATCATTGCGGCATTATCCGTGCAGAGCCAAAGGGGTGGCGCGACGAAGCGCAGCTCATGCTTGCTCGCGAGCGTCTTCAGAGCGCCACGCACAGCGCCATTGGCCGCCACACCGCCTGCGACAACGAGCGCGGTTGGGCGGGCATCCATGCCTTCCAGAGCGATCCGGGTGCGGTCCACCAGACAATCGACCACGGCCTGTTGGAAGCTCGCGGCAATATCGGCATCCGCCCATTTGCCGCTGTCGACCGCGCGCATGACGGCGCTCTTGAGGCCAGCAAAGGAGAAGTGCGGCTCGCCACTGCCGACGAGCGGACGTGGCAGCGGCACAGCGCGGGCATTGCCCTGCGCCGCCAGCGCCTCCACCTTCGGTCCGCCGGGAATGCCGAGCGCCAGCAACTTGGCGGTCTTGTCGAAGGCCTCGCCAGCCGCATCGTCAATGGTGGTCGCCAGCCGCCGGTACTGGCCAACGCCGCGCACCTCCAGCAACTGGCAATGGCCGCCGGAGACCAGCAGCAGCAGATAGGGGAACGCGAGTTCGGCATCGGAGAGGCGCGGCGAGAGCGCATGGCCCTCCAGATGGTTGACCGCAATGAGTGGCTTGCCCGCTGCATGAGCCAGGGCCTTGCCGGTAACGAGGCCGACCATCACGCCGCCGATCAGCCCCGGCCCAGCAGTGGCGGCAATGGCGTCCACATCGGCAAGCGTCATCCCGGCATCGCCCAGCGCAGCCTCCACGAGCGGGATCAGCGCCTCGACATGGGCGCGGGCAGCGATCTCCGGCACCACGCCGCCATAAGGGCGATGCGCGGCCTCCTGCCCCGCCAGTCGATGCGCAAGGATGTTGCGATCGCTGCCGATCAGGGCTGCCGCGGTTTCATCGCAGCTTGATTCCAGTCCGAGGATGATGGGCATGGCGATTTCCTCTAGAGCGCTGTGCGGCAAGGGTCTATCGGCTTTCACCATCTATGATCGATCAGCACCCCACTTCCTCCGCGCCCTTCCGCCTTGGATCGCGCGGCTCCCCCCTCGCGCTGGCGCAGGCCGAGCTGACAATGGCCGCGCTGGAAGCGGCGCATGGCTGGGCGCGGGACGTCATGCAGGTGGTCGTCATCACCACGAGCGGCGACCGGATTCAGGACCGTGCGCTGGCTGATCTGGGCGGCAAGGCGCTATGGACCAAGGAGCTGGACCGCGCGTTGCTGGCTGGCGAGATTGACTGCGCGGTGCATTCCATGAAGGATGTCGAGACGATCCGCCCGGAGACGATCCGCATTGTCGCCATGCTGCCGCGCGCGGCGGTGGAAGATCGGCTGATCGGTGCGGACAGCATTGCGGAGTTGCGCGAGGGCGCGATCATCGGCACCAGCTCGCCGCGCCGCGCCGCCCAGTTGAAAGCGCTGCGTCCGGACCTGCAGACGACCTTGCTGCGCGGCAATGTCGCCACACGCATGGCGCGCGTGGCGGCGGGCGATATCGATGCGACCCTGCTAGCGGCGGCTGGGCTGGACCGGCTCGGGCGACCCGATGTTGGCGCGACGATCCCGGTGGAGACGCTGCTGCCTGCCGTCTCTCAGGGCGCTGTCGGCATCGAGTGTCGGGCGGATGATGACCGGGCGGCCATGCTGCTCGGCGCGATCGACGATAGCGAAACCTCGCGCTGTGTGGGCGCCGAGCGCGCGCTTTTGCTGGGTCTTGGAGGGAGCTGCCATTCGCCCATCGCGGCGCTGGCGCGGGTGATCGACAATGACATTCATCTACGCGCGCAGATCCTGAACGAAGATGGCAGCGAGCAAGTGAACGACCAGATATTGCTGCCCGATGGCGACCCCGATGGCGCAGCCGAGCTTGCCGTCCGCCTGCTGGACCGCGCCAGCCCGGCCCTGCGCGCGCTTTTCACGCCATGATCCGCCCGCTGCTGCTGCTCCGCCCGCAGCCGGGCAATGATGCCTCTGCCGAACGCGCGCAGGCCTTGGGCATCGAGGTGGTGCAATTGCCGCTGTTCGAGATTGTGCCGATCCATGCCGGGCCCGTGCCGGAGGGGCCGTTCGATGCGCTGCTCGTCACCAGCCCCAATGGCGCACGCTATGGAGCGGATGTGATTGCGGGCTTTGCCGATCTGCCGATCTATACCGTGGGCGAGACCAGCGCGCAGGCCGTGCGGGAGCATGGTGGCAGGGATGTGCGCATCGGCGGCGGTGATGCCGCACGCACCATCCCCATGATCGTGGCCGATGGTGTGAAGAGCGTGCTGCACATTTGCGGTGAGGAAGTGCGCCCCTTCGATGCCCTAGGACTCTCCATCACCCAGCACATCGTCTATGGCAGCGATGCGCGGGACATGCGGCCTTTCACTAAGATGCTGGTGACGATGCCGCCATCGGTCATCGCTATCCACTCGCCCGCAGCCGGCCGGCGGCTCAACGCTCTGATGCCGCCATCGTGCCGCAACCATATGGTGTTGGGCCTGAGCGAAGCGGCGGCGGAGGCGGCAGGCAAGGGCTGGCGCAAAGTCCATGTATCGCCCACGCCAGACGATAGCGCCTTGCTGCGCATCGCAAGCACGCTATGTATGGGCACCTCTTAGGGATCGGGCGGAACGCATGGCAAGCAACGCACCGCAGGATGGTGGCGCAAATCAGACGGACGGAGCGCAGGTGACTGCCGCGCCATCCGTTGAGGTGCCCGGGACTGCCCTGCCCGCGCCACGTCGCAGCAGAACACGCCTGATCATCGCCTGCAGCCTGCTCGCCTTTATCGGCGGCTTAGGCGTGATGGCCTGGGTGATGACCAATTGGCAGGGCGGTTTGCGCTTTGGTCCGCCGCAAGACCCTATGGCGATTGCAGAAGATATGAACGCGGCAGCCAGTGATGCGCAGTCGAGCGACACGGCGCAGGCAGCTGCAGGCGCCGCCATCAATGCGCAGGCACAGGATGCGCGCGCCGCGACGCTCGAACAGCGCATGGCGCGCATCACCATCGCTGCTGCCGCCGCATCGGGCTATGCCAATCGCGCAGAAGCCATGATGGTCGCCTTTGCCGCCCGGCGCGCGCTGGATTCGGGCGCGGCGCTTGGCTATCTCGAACCGCAGCTGCGCCTGCTGTTTGGTGATGCGCAGCCAAAGGCCGTGGCCACCATCGTGAACGCTGCCGGTAAACCGGTGACGCTGAGCACGTTACGCGTCGGGCTGGAGACGATCCACAGTGCTGCCGAGCGCGGCAATCCCAATGAGAGCTGGTGGTCCGCCACGATGCGCGAATTGCGTGGGCTGGCGGTGATCCGGCAGGCGAGCGATCCATCGCCGGAACTGAGCGAGCGCATTGCCCGCGCGCGGCTGGATGTCGAATCCGGCCAGCTGGAAGGTGCAATCGAGGAGGTCGAGGCGCTCTCCGAAACGCCAGAGACGACGCTCTGGCTGGAGCAGGCGCGCCGCTACAAGGAAGCGCGGCGGGCGCTCGATGTGATCGAGACTGCCGCCTTGCTTGAGCCCCGCGCCGCGCCGCTTATCGCGCCCATCGTCGATCCGGCAGCCGTGGCCGCGCAGCCCTAAGCGAGGAAGATCGCCGCCAGATCTGCTGGCACACGCACCAGCCGCGCTGTTTTCTGATCGATCATCGCCCAGGTTGTGCGGGCGGAGACCTTGGGCTTGCCATCCTCGCCGGTGAAGCTGATCAACCGATCAAAGCGCGCCCCGCGCGGCGGCTCGGCAACGCGGGTGCGAGCGATCACCGTCTCGCCTTCTTTCACATTACCGCGATAATCAATCTCGTGCCGTGTCACGACCCAGACGTAAAGCGCCTGCGCTTCGGGAGGAGCCAGTGCCTCCCAATGGGCAGTGGCAATCGTCTCCATCCACCGCACCCACACGGCATTATTCACATGGCCCAATATGTCGATGTCGTCCGCCTGAGCGACAAAGCGCATCTCAAATTCTGTGGCCATGTCGCGCTCCTCAGCCCTGCACGCCTTCGACCTGCCAAAGGATGAAGGCGAATTCCTCAGCCGTCTCGCGCAGCGATTCCCAGCGGCCCGACTTGCCGCCATGCCCTGCTTCCATATTGGTCTTGAGCAGCAGCACATTGCTGTCCGTCTTGGTCGCGCGCAGCTTGGCCACCCATTTGGCTGGCTCCCAATAGGTAACTCTTGGATCGTTCAGGCCACCGGTCACCAACATCGGCGGATAGGCCTGCGCCTTTACATTGTCATAGGGTGAGTAGCTGGCGATCAGATCGAACGCGGCTGCATCCTCGATGGGGTTGCCCCATTCGGGCCATTCGCCGGGCGTGAGCGGAAGCGTCTCATCCAGCATGGTGTTGAGCACATCGACGAACGGCACATGCGCCACGACCGCGCCCCAAAGCTCGGGATCGGAATTGACGATGGCGCCCATCAGCTCGCCACCGGCAGAGCCGCCTGAGGTCGCGATGCGCCCAGCCGAGGTATAGCCCCGCGCGATCAGGCCCTTGGCCACATCCACAAAATCGTTGAACGTGTTGCTGCGCTTCTCCAGCTTGCCATCCTTATACCATTGCTGGCCCAGATCATCACCGCCGCGAATATGGGCGATGGCAAAGGCAAAGCCGCGATCAACGAGGCTCAGCCGCGTGGTGCCGAAGCCCGGCTCTATGGCAATGCCATAAGCGCCATAGCCATAGAGATAGAGCGGCCTTGAGCCATCCATCGGGAAATCACGGCGGTGGAGGATCGACACGGGGATGAGCGTGCCATCACGCGCCGGGATCATCAGGCGCTGCGTTGCATACAGCGCGGGATCGAAGCCCGAGGGAATCTGCTGCACCTTGAGAATATCGCGATGCTCGTCGGCCAGCCGATAATCGAGGATGGTTTCGGGCGAGACCATCGATTCATAGCTGAGCCGCAGCACGTCCACATCATATTCGGGATTATCGTCCAGCCCGGCCACATAGCTCGCCTCGGGGAAGCTGATGCGCTTGGGCGTGTTGGTGGCGTAATCGCGAATATCGATCTGATCGAGGCCGTTCTCGCGCCCCTCGGTCACATAGAATTTTTTGAACAGGCTCACATCGGTGAGATAGAAATCATCCGAGGGTGCCAGCACCTCTTCCCACTGGTCGGGCGTTTCGATGCGCGCGCGGGCCAGCCGGAAATTGGGGTGCGTGTCGTTGGTGCGGAGATACAGCCAGCCCTCATGCTCGTCGGCATCATATTCACGCTCGGGCACGCGCGCCGAGATGAGGATGGGCGTTGCGGTCGGGTCGTTGGCCGGCACAAGGCGCGTTTCGCTCGTCACATGATCGCCCGTGGCGATGACGATCCAATTTTCCGCACTGGTAATGCCCACGGACACGCGGAAGCCCTCGTCCGGCTCCTGATAAAGCAGCACATCGTCGGTAACATCGGTGCCGAGGCGGTGGAGCATCGCGCGATCCGTGCGCCACTGGGCATTGGCGGGCGCATAGACGACGGCCTTGTCATCCTGCGTCCACACGAGCGCGGAAAGCACATCCGGGATCACATCGGGCAGCATCTCGCCCGTTTCCAGATTGCGAATGCGCACGGTGTAGCGCTCGGAGCCATCTTCATCCACGGCATAGGCCAGCAGCCGATCATCATTGGAGATCGCGACGCCGCCGAGCCGGAAATAATCCTTCCCTTCCGCCAGCGCAGGCTCGTCAACGATCAGCTCGTCCGCTGAGCCATCCTCGCTCGCGCCGACCTTGCGGCGCCAGTGGCGGCGATATTGCTCGCCCTTTTCAAAGGTGCTCCAATAAACATAGGCGCCATCCTTCTGCGGGACGGACCTGTCCTCCTCCTTGATCCGCGCCTTCATCTCCTCGAACAGCGCATCCACCTGCGGCTTGCGCGCGGCCATATGCGCCTGGAAAAAGCCATTCTCGGCCTTGAGGTAATCCAACACGTTCGGGTCGGTCACATCAGGGTAGCCGGGGTCGCGCAGCCAGGCCCAAGGGTCGCTCAGTGTGCGGTTGTGATGGATGCTGGAGTGGGGGCGTTGGGCGGCAAGTGGCGGCTGGGGCGTGTCTGTCATGCGCGGGAGATAGGCGCGCACAGCCTCCGGCTCAATGACCTTGCGCAATTAGGCTGCTCAGGCAGCCTGCTCATACTCCGCCGTCACATCCTGCTTGGTGCCGACCAGCCGCACGACGCGGCGCTCGCACACGAAAGGCACCGTGCTCAGCCGCATCCAGCGCTCTTCACCATTGAGGCGACGGATGCGCGCATCGAGCGTAAAGCCGCGCTGATGGCGGATGGCATGATCGCGCAGCGCCTCCATCGCGTCGCGCGCTTCTGGCATATACAGCGACAGGGTGCGGATGCGGCACAGCGGCTGATCCTGCGGCAGGCCGAACAAGGCATAGACCGCAGGCGACCAGCGCAACATATTATCCTCAAGGCGGCAGCTCCAGCGGCCTATGCCTTGCGCATCAAGCGAACCGGGGCTGGTGCGCCTCATATGTGGAAGGCGCAGCCCCGCCTCATAAATCGGCCAGCTATGGTTGCCCAGGATATCGTCTGCGAAGGCCGTGTTCATATGCTGTCATACAGTCCATGCTGATCTCATTTTAGGCCCCGGTAGCAGCTGTATCCATGCCGACAATTGCATCGTCGCGCTGGCAAGCCGCCCGGAAAACCCTATGTTGATCCAAACTCGTTAACAGGAAGCTAGCATGTCGACATATGAAGACCGTCTCAAGGCGTTGCGCGCGCAACTCCAGCGCCAGTCGCTCGATGGTTTCGTGGTGCCGCTGACGGATGAGCATCTTTCCGAATATGTTGGCGCTTATGCGCAGCGCCTTTCCTGGCTGACGGGCTTTTTGGGTTCGGCTGGGAGCGCTGTTGTTCTGCCGGAAGAGGCCGCGATCTTCATCGATGGACGCTACACGCTGCAAGTGCGCGATCAGGTGGATGGCGCGCATTGGCAGTATCAGAGCGTGCCGCAGACCAGCGCCGCGGAATGGCTAGGCGAACATGCCGCAAATGGCGCGCGGATTGGCTATGACGCGTGGCTGCATACCCGCCGCTGGGTCGATGAAGCAACACGCGCCCTCGCCCGCGCGGGCGCGACGCTGGTCGCGGTTGAGAGCAATCCCATCGATGCCGTGTGGGACGCGCGCCCGGCGCCAAGCGAAGCGCGGATCATGGTGCATGAAGAGCGTTTTGCCGGGCAGAGCAGCGCCGCCAAGCGCGCCCAGATGGTCGACTGGATGCGTGTTCAGGGCGTTGACGCCACGGTGCTGACCGCGCTCGATTCCATCGCCTGGACCTTCAACATTCGGGGCGCAGACGTAACGCACACCCCGGTCGCACTCGCTTATGCGCTGCTCCATGCCGATGGCCGCGCCGAGCTGTTCGTCGACCCCCGCAAGGTGAATGGCGATGTGCGCGCCCATCTGGGCAATGCGGTGACGATCCGCGACCGCGCCGACTTCAGCGCCGCCCTGCACGATCTGGCAGGCAAGAGCGTCGCGGCAGACCCCGATCGTGCCGTTTCTGCCATCTTCGATACGCTGGAACAGGCCGGCGCGACCATCCGCCCGCTGCGCGACCCTGCGGTGCTGCCCAAGGCAATCAAGAACGTCACGGAAGTGGCAGGCCACAAATCCGCGCAAGCCCGTGATGGCGCGGCGATGGCGAAGTTCCTGCACTGGCTGAGTGTGGAAGCGCCCAAGGGCGGCCAGACCGAACTTAGCGTCTCCGACCGGCTCCAGCAATTTCGCGAGGAGAGCGGCGCGCTGGTCGATCTCTCCTTCGATACGATTTCCGGCTCCGGCCCCAATGGCGCCATCGTGCACTACAAAGCGAGCGAGGCCACCAATCGCCCCGTAGAAAGCGGCACGCTGCTGCTGGTCGATTCAGGCGGGCAGTATCGCGATGGGACCACGGACATCACCCGCACGATGGCAATCGGCACCCCAACCGCCGAGATGCGCACCCGTTTCACGCTCGTGCTTAAGGGCCATATCGCGCTCGCTTGCGCCAGGTTTCCGGCGGGCACGCGCGGCAGTCAGCTCGATGTGCTGGCCCGGCAACATCTCTGGGCGCAGGGCCTCGATTATGCACATGGCACCGGGCATGGCGTGGGCAGCTTCCTCTCCGTGCATGAGGGGCCTCAGCGCATCGCCACGGCAAGCGGGGATGAACCGCTCCACCCCGGCATGATCCTCTCCAACGAGCCCGGCTATTACAAGACCGGCGACTATGGCATCCGCATCGAGAATCTCGTGCTGGTCGTCGAGCGGGCGAGCGGCGAGGATGACCGGCCATTTTACGGCTTCGAAACGCTCAGCCATACGCCCATCGACCGCGCGCTGATCGATACCGCGCTGCTAACCGCTGACGAGCGCACCTGGCTCAATGCTTATCATGCGCGCACGCTGGAGATTGTCGCGCCTCAGCTGGAGGGCGACGCGAAGGAGTGGTTGCAGGAGGCCTGCGCGCCTCTCTAACCGCTCACGCCAATAGCGTCGCCAGCGTGCGGGCCATATTCTCGATGGTGTAGGGCTTTTGCAGCACCAGTCGACCACGATGCTGGTCCGGGAACTGCGCCTGCTCGCCATAGCCCGTGGCGAACATGAAGGGGATGCCCAGGTCCAGCAGTTCATCGGCGATGGCAAAGCTGGTGCTGCTGCCAAGGTTGATATCGAGCACGGCAAGCGTGGGTGGCTCAGCAGCGATAATATCCAGCGCCGCCTCGACGGAGGAGGCAGTCGAAACATGATCCGCGCCGAGCCGCTCGAATATATCCTCGGCATCCAGCGCAATGATCAGGCTGTCTTCCACCAGCAGAACGCGCTGCCCCTTGAGCAGATCCTGCGGCGGCGGGGCGCTGTGGCCCGGCTTTTTGCCGGGGTAGCGGATGCTGGCAATGGGCGACGCATTATGCTCGGCGACATGGCGGCCGGGAATGCAGAAATCGACTTCCAGCCCGTCCGGCGCATAATTGACGCTGGCCTTGCCGCCCAGATCATAAGGCACGGATCGCTCGATGATGGTGGTGCCAAAGCCCTTGCGCGTGGGGGCGGTTACCAGAGGCCCGCCGGATTCACGCCAGCGCAGATTGAGATCGCCGCGCCCGTCCCGCTCCCAGCTAAGCCGCACCTGCCCTTCCGACACGGACAGGCCGCCATATTTCATGGAATTGGTGACAAGTTCATGCACGACCAGCGCCATCGTCGAATAGGCTTGCGGGTTGAGCATCACTGGCTCGCCCTCGCATTGCACACGCTCGCTATCATCGACGAAGGCATAGGTTTCAGCATCGATCAGCGCATTAAGCGGGGCTGGCCCCCAATGATCCTCCGTCAGCTGATTATGAGCGCGGGCAAGCGCATGGATGCGGCCATCGACCACCTTCACGAAATCCTGCACCGCTTCATCGGATGGGTCCGACTGACGAATGAGGCCCCGAATCAGCCCCAAAATATTGCGCACACGATGGTTGAGCTCGGCAATCAGCAGCTCCTGCCGCTCGCCCGATTTCTGACGCTCTGCCGTTGCCTCATCGGCAAGGCGCAGAACCACTTCGATCAAGGTTGCCCGCAAGGTTTCCGCAACCCGTAGCTCCGAGCTTGTGAAGGGCTTGGAGCGTCCGCGCACCAGCTCCTTCCACTCCGCAAAGCTCTCGCGGGGGGTCAGCCGGGGGCCGTTGGGGCCGAGTTCGGTGGGCTTGTGCGGATCGCCCGCCCAGCGGACCGAACGGACAAGCTCGGACCGGAACAGGACGACATAGTCACGCGGAGAGCGCGATACGGGGATGGCGAGAAGTCCCGCCGCGCTGTCCGCAAATGTGTCGGCATCCGGCACGATCGAGCCGATATGATCGGTCGCGAACACCTTGCCCGCAGCCGTGCTGTTGAGCGCACGCACGATGCGGCGGAAATCCGCTGTCGGTGGCGTGATGCCGGAGAAGGCATAATTGCCGCCCAGCCACACACCGACACCGTCGGCAGGGATGGCATGGGTGAGGATATCCGCCAGCCAATCCGGATCGCGCAGCAGCGTTTCATCCGATGCGACGGCGCCCAGCAACTGGTCCGAAATATCCCGCGCCCGCCGCTCGAAATCGACCGTCTCCTGCCGTTCCCGGCTTTCCAGCCGCATCGAGAACATCTGCGCGAACAGCTCGGCCACGGAGCGGCGCTCGAAGGTTGGCGTGAGCGCGGCATAATGGTGGCAGGCGAACAGGCCCCACAGCTTGCCATCCACGATGATCGAGATCGACATGGACGCCTCGACGCCCATATTTTTGAGATATTCGATGTGGATCGGCGAAACCGAGCGAAGCAGCGAAAGCGACAGGTCCAACGGCTCGCCTGCCTCATCCCGCGTCGGAACGATGGGAACCGGCGTCGCTTTCACATCAGCAATCACCCGCAGCAGATTGCGCGTGTAGAGGATACGGGCCTGCGCCGGGATATCGCTGGCGGGATAATGCAGCCCGAAGAAGCGGCCAATGCCCGGCCGCACGGCCTCGGCAACCACCTCACCCGAGCCATCGGCCGCGAAACGATAGACCATGACGCGATCAAAGCCTGTGAGCGCGCGGATCTGGCGCGCGCCTTCACGGTAAAAAGCAGCAAAGTCCGCGCATTGATCGAGACGGGAGATCATCGGGCGGATCATGCTGGTGATGTCGCCCAGTTCACCGGACGATGGCTCGCCCTCGATGACGACCTGACCCCCGGAGAAATGGATTGCAAGGTTGAAAAGTCCGCGCCCCTCCATCAGTTGCAAGGCGAACAGCCGCTCGACCGCATCAGCGCCGCGCAGGATCGCTGCACGGTTGCGCATTTGATGGATCGCGAAGGCATCGAAAATGTCCGCAATCGGCCGACCGATCACGTCGTCGGGCGACAGGCCGATATAGTCGGCGAGGTTTGCGGATGCGCGCGCGACCATCCAGTCACTGGTGAGGGCCAGCAAAAAGCCAATGGGCTGGATCGCGCCCAATATGTGGATAGGCTCGCGGTCACAATTGGTCAGATCGACCTTCAACGGTTCAGACATTGGCCGGGCCCCTGACGTGGCGCAGCGCACCGTTCTCGAAGAATGCGAATACGGATTTGGCCGACATGATTGCGGCATCGATTTGCGCAGGCGATTGCAGCCGTTCGTCAATCACGCCCACAAGCTGCCGCCAGGAGGCGCTGTCATGCGCGCTCATAAATTCACGTGGGAGATCGTCCGCAATCTGGCGTTCAAGGAATTTGCCGCCGAGTCTTGAGCCTTCCAGCACATAGATGGCGCCCAGCAACGCTTCAGGAGAGTAGGGAACCGGGAATTCCGCGAGGCCCTCCAGCTTCACACCGAGCGCGGCAAGATCACGTCTGAGCATTGGCGCGCGGCGACGGTTCGGCCAGTCAGGCAGCGTCAGCTCAGGTTGAGCATCGTCGATTGCGGCTTCAACTGGCAAAAAGGCTTGGGCCTGCGCCTTGAGAAAGGCGGTATATTGTGCCCGATCAGCTAAAAGGTAGCTGCCAAAAGCGGCATCAACCCGTTCATGCTCAGTTGCAGTCGCTGACCGCAGCATTGATCGCGCCTTGTCGGCATCTTTCATAGAATATGTCTATCAATCATTCCTGAAGCACCTCAATGAAAATTGAAGTATCCAATCCACAGACTTAACCAACGCCTCACGCACCCGTCAGGCTAATTTCAATTATTGTTTATAGCAATTGATCTAATTTAATTTCATTCTGGCCGCAGAATGAAATGATGGGGTTGGGACACCCGTTGGTGAGAAACTTATTTGGAGAAACGCCAATCAGGTTGTTTCGTTCCAGCCAATCCCGTTCGCGAGACGATTAAGGCTTTCGCGGGGTTTATCTCAGCCGCCGGTCGATCCAGACGACGAGCATACCCGCAACGATGAACGCTGCCGCAATCATGCTCGTCGTCATCCCCACCTGCATCCAGCCGAGGCGCGCGACATCGAGGAATGGATAGGGGTAGCGCCCATCTAACTGTGCGCGAGCGATCGCATAGGCCAGATAGGCGATAGGCAGCAGCGCCCAGATCAGTGGATCGCGATAGGTAAGCTTGCCCTTGGGCGCGAAAATCAGCCAGTAGAGCGCTACTGCGGGCGGCGCGACATAGTGGAGCAGCAGGTTGGCCGTGCTCGCGGGACCGGCATGATGTTCGGTCGAGCGCAGGAGCAGCGCATAGACGATGCCGATCAGCCCCATCAACAGCATGATGCCTGCAAGTCGGCGGGGGTGCGAGGCCGCGCGACTGCCCATTGCGACACCGAACAGAAGCACCGCCGTGAGCAAGTTGCCGATGATCGTGAAGAAGCGCAGCATCGTCCAGATCGCGGCCTGCACGCTGCCGGTCTGCTCGAGCGAGACGGCGAAGCGAATCGACAAGGCCGCAAAGGCGATGAGGCCCACAATCAGCGCAGCGATGCGGGCGGGCATCGGCAGGATTTTCATGGGCGATCTCCTCGGCAAGCGCGCTACGTCTGACAATCGGGACAGTAGAAGGTCGACCGCCCCGAATCCACCCGGCGCTTGACGGTGCCGCCACAGGGACAGATGAGTCCCTCGCGCCCGTAAACCCGCCAGTCCTTGGCGAAATAGCCAAGCTCGCCATCGGGCCGCGCATAATCGCGTAAGGTGGAACCGCCTGCCGCGATGGCGGCCAGCAGCACGGCTTTGATCGCCTCGACGAGCCGCACGAGCCGCGCTTTCGATATCTTGCCTGCCGCGCGCGTGGGCATGATCCGGGCGATGTTCAGCGCCTCGCACACATAGATATTGCCGAGCCCCGCGACAATGCGCTGATCGAGCAGCATTGCCTTGATGGGCGCGGCCCGACCGGCGAGCGCACCGTGTAGATAATGGGCTGTCAGGCCATCGCCCAGCGGCTCCGGGCCAAGCGCGGCGAAAGCGGGATAGGCCTCGATCGCCGTGCTGCTGACGAGATGGACAAAGCCGAAGCGGCGAGGATCATGCAAGGCGAGCCGGTGCTGGGCGGTCTCCATCAGCAGATGATCATGCTTGGCGACCTCGGACGGATCGATCCGCCAGCGACCGGACATGCCGAGATGGAAAATCATCGTATCGCCGCGATCCGTCTCGATCAGCCCATATTTGGCGCGGCGGCCAAGACCAGTGACGGTGGCGCCGGTCAGACGCTGCCGCAGATCTTCCGGGAAGGGAAAGCGCAGGTCTGCCCGCCGCGTCTCGACCGAGGTAAGGCGTGCACCATCCAGCACCTGGCGAAGGCCTGCAACGGTGGTCTCGACTTCGGGAAGCTCTGGCATGGCGCACCCTTAAGCAGGTGCGCGGCGCGCGCCAACTGCGTTCAGAGCCAAAGCTGCCAGGGCAGCACCAAGGGACTGGCGAGGATGAGGGCAAGTGCCAGCATGAGCCGCCGCTTTCCGGGCAGGGCCAGCTCATCCGGCACAAGGCCCGTAGATGGCGCCCAGAGAAATGGGCAGGAGAGGAAAGCGAGCAGGAGTAGGCCAAGACCGACACGGCCCGCACCAATGAACCCGCCATCGACCCGCAGCGTGACGCCGCCAAGTGCGAACAAAATGGTCAGCAGCCACATGAGCAGGCGCATAAATCCCCCGACGTTATGACAGAGAGGACGGATTTTGGGGCGGAAGCTTTAGGGGCGGCAAAAGCCCGGTAGCCTC
>CAMLFF010000014.1 GCA_946479185.1 uncultured Sphingobium sp. | reverse complement strand
CCGACGCGTGTCGGAGAACGGTAGCGGTGCCCTTATTGCTACCGTCGAAGAAATGCTTTTACGCGGAGAGAGTAGGTCAAGGGCTCTTCGCGCAATAGATCTTGAGAGCAGGCGCGCAACAATTTCGTCATTTCTAGCTAACCTTTCGGTAGCTGCACTTAATCAAATAAATCATGAACGTTTTGTTGCCATCAGGTTCGGTCGAAGCGACTACTCTGGTAAGGGCGTTTACTCAGGACTTAGCTACAAGGCGGCAATTCTTATCAGGGATTGCTTCCTCGCGGCTGGTTGGATTGAGGGAAGTGGCGGCGGAGACCGTTTAGACTACTTGGAAGAACGATATGGGTGGCTCTCTCGCTATCGAGCAACCGAGGCGCTGACTGAGGTTCTAGAGCGGTTTGGCTGCGACTGGACAATGATACGATGTCCTCGGACTGAGCTTATCGTTAAGAGAGGCACGTGGTCGACGCCCGAGCCTGAGGAAATCAAGCGCTCCCGGGAGGTTCTCAAGCGGGTTAACTCTCAGCTTTCAAATGCCGAATTATCACTGCCGTCCGCCCAGTGGACGGTAGCACGCAAGGACCGTGCGTCCACCAAAGCAAGGAGGAAGGATGGCGATATGCTAGCATGGGATGGCGATTTGACTGCTCGCACCCTCTACCGATCCTTCAGAAAGACATGGGAACGCGGAGGCAGGCTTTACGGCGGATGGTGGATAAACATTCCAAAGAGCGCTCGCGCAGCCATCACGATAAACGGCGAGGAAGTTGTAGAGCTTGACTACAACCAACTCCATCCACGCATCCTGTACTCGCGCCTCGGTATCCCGCTCTCGTCTGACATTTATACAGTGACGGGTTTCTCACGTGAGTTAGGCAAAGATGTTTTCATGCGGTTACTTAACGGCAAAACGTTGAGCCTAAGGACACCAGCCGATGCGCCCTTCCCGCAAGGTGGATCATTCGCACAGTACCTAGAAAGCTTTAAGAGCAATGTTCGACCGATCTTACGCTTCCTCGGAAACGATGAGGGAGCTAAACTTCAAAGAGAGGATAGCGATCTTGCAGTCGACATACTCAATAATCTTGAGGGACAAGGCATTGTAGCATTGCCTGTTCACGATAGCTTTATAGTAACCCGTCGGCATCGACAGGCTTTACATGACATAATGCTTCGATGTTTTGTTGATAGATTTGGGGTCAGCCCTGTTATTTCCGGATAATATTGCACTGCATAAACCCCCAGCCGTGACTAGGACGCGTAAGCGAGCCGGGTACATGGGGCGAGAAACGTCGGGACGATCTCCCACTGCACGGACTGATGATGATGACCAAAAAACCGACGCTCGTTCGATTTGATCCCCGCTTTGCGCTCCACCAACGTCAGCCGCGTGCTAACAAACTCGATGCAAGGCAGCGTCAGATTTGTCGGATGGACCCCGCCTATCAGGAGGCCCTCAGAAGCCGTGTGGGCGACGCTCAGCGTTTCTCCGCCTTCCTTGAGGGGATCGCCCAGTACGTCGACCTAGAAGTCCCCTGCCCCAAATGTGGCGGTTTTCGAAGGCGCACACGGGATCGCTCTTGCTACACCTGCCACTTGGCCAAAGGAGGCGAGAACTTCGAGCGCATAAAAGCTGGGCTGAAGCCAAATAGGCAGCGAAACAAAGACAGCCATCTCGATTTGTTGGAGCGAGAGAGGAGAGCGCGAGACGGAGAAAATCTAACAAAACAGTTTGGTGCAATTAAGGTGTGCTTGTGGCCCACTGCACGGCTCGAGGTTTGGTTTCCTGATGGACAATACGAGCCCGATTTGAGCAAGGTTGCAGGTGAGGATGTCTGGCACGCTATGGAACGCTACCCCGACCTTAAAGACGCGCTTCGCTGGGCGAGTTGGTTCTAGCCGAAAATTCAAATCGATAAAGCTACAACGCTAAAGCTTACTGTTCTTGCGATGCTCGTGCTTCCATGATCCAAGCTACCACCCGCTCGCGGCCTTCCTCTACCATTTCCAACTGCCGTTGTTGAATGGGGTCAGCCCGTAGTTTTCGAGGCCCTAAGATCATTCGCTCACCCATAGGCGTTTTAAAGCGATCTTTTAAAACCGCGTTTTCTTCATCTTTGCATAAGCCAATTACACCGTTGGCCGCTACCTGCGCATTTTCCGAAGATTTAGCGAACCGCTGGGCTCCTGCCTCCAAGCAATTCACCCAAGCAAAGAACTCTTTAGGAGGTTCTTTTGCTTGCGCTGGCGCCTGCATCAATGCTGCGCTCATTATCCCAACAATGCTCATTTGCCCTAAGCGCATCCGACCCCCCTATCAAAACTCATTCGCAGATGGGTCGTAAATACCGTGGCCTGCATGTTGTCAAGAAGCGACTTTGCAACGGTGGAAAGAGTGGCTGGACATCGCGACAATACGGAGCAGCTTGTTCGGCTCGGCCAAGTCGTGCGCGCACGTCGAAAAGCTATCGATCTCTCGCAAGAGGCTCTTGCCGATGCTGCCGGTATAGACCGTTCGCACATGGGAAAAATCGAGCGAGGCGAACGGAACGTTACGCTACTAAATCTAAGCCGCGTCGCCACAGCACTTAACGCCTTGCCTTCCGATTTGCTCTGTGACGCGGGACTGTAAGGCTCCACGTGCCTGCTGGCGAACACGTCGGATAGCGTCGGTGATATCACTCAGGAATTTTCTCAAACCTTGGTAGCTTTCAGCCACGGTTCGTCGGTGCTTTCGCTTGCGATCAGGGCGGCGGGGAAGCATCGCGCCTGAAATTCCTCAACATCTTGCAATGAGCCGTGCAGCCACCTGTCCCACTCGTCGGGCAGCAGCAGGACCGGCATTCGGTCATGCACCGGGCGGATGGCTTCGTTACAGTCTGTCATCAACCCCGTGTACACCGGTCCCCATTCGGTACTCTCGCGCCAGAAGCCAGCCCAAGCAAAAACCTCATGGCCCTTGAGACTGAACCATGTGCGGGTCTTACTGCCCTTTTCGCCCTCAGCTTCTGCAAAGCGTGTCACCGGGATCAGGCAGCGAAATTGGGTCTTTGGAGCAATCCCGCGCCACATGGGTTTCGAGAGGTCCCGCACGTTGTTTACGGGGATTGGCTTGATGGGCAGGCCGGTCCGCTTGGTCTTCTGCGGCAGTGGGAAGCCCCAAGTCATCGACTGGACGACCCGTGACCCTGTGTCCTCCCGCACGACCATTCCGGGCCAGCCGGGCACCGTCTCGTCCGCTAAGTTGAAGGGCACGGGAATGCTGGCGGCGAAGAGTGTCGCTATCTCTGCGGCTGGCTTGCGGACTTGGTAGAGGTTACACATTCACAAAGGATGTCATCAAACCGGAGCTGTGCCAACACGGGTCATAACGGTCAGAATACACAAAGCGACAGGATTTCCCCATGAGTTACGAGGAAGCGAACGAAATCTGCCACCGTCAGAGGGAATGCGGTATTATTGACTTAGAAACGCTAGATCCATCTGTGAAGGCAGGTCTCAAGCACGAAATTCAAACATTCTTGGAGGAAGTCGAATTAATTAACAGACAGTATGCAGAATATCGGGGTGCTTCTATTGAAATATATTTCTATGAGCGTGACGAATTCAATGCATGGTCTTGTATTGGAGAAAAGGCAGATTACATATTCCTAAGTTTTTCTCCCATCGTTTTCCTGAATAACCTCATTTCTCGAATATTTAGATCGGGATTTCGTTCGGACTATTTCGTACTCCCCAATGGGCAGCGAGACCTCGGACTGCAGGGTGAGTTCCAAGCGGCTGAAGAAGTCGACCTTCGCAGACGCATGTGGGAGGGGAAAGCGCCTGCTGTACATGGAAAAGATGACGTGTTTTTGGCGAACTCCATGTTGAGGATCGGGGTCCAAGCCATTCTACATCACGAGCTGGCTCACATCTGGAACGGCCACACTGAGATGATGACGGTCACGAAAAAGAAAATTATTCAGCAGAGTGAGTTGATTGATGGTGTCTGGAATGCCCACTCTTATGCTTTAGAGATGGATGCAGATTGCCAAAGCATGAGAGGTCTTTTGCAGTGGTTCTGTCGATTAATCGGCTATGACCTGTCAAGAATACCTCATGACTTGCCGCTAGATGTACCTGTAAGCGAAGAGAGCATTATTGGCATGTCCAGATATAATTTCACGATTGGTCTGGTCTTTAGTTCTGTTTATCTAGCACTTCGGGGAGCTTTGTTTTTGGGAGGATTTAAGGGCGACCGGTCTTTAGGGGGGCCGCGACATCATCCACCTATGTTTTTCAGAATATTGGCTGAGCGAGACGAAATCGTAACTATGGTCAATGAAATCGCGCCGGGATTTAAGGACGTCGCGCAGATGATGTTGGAAGATATAATCAGGAAGGCTGAGACAGCCTTCAGTGAGACAATGGGCGAACCTTACGTCGACCTTTTATCTCCCGAGGTGACTGAGCTGTTTCACGGGCAGTATGCTAAGGCCTGCGAGTGTTGGAAGGGGCTGGTGCCCAGTCTCGAACCTTATAAAAGGGGCGAGAAACTGCGAAAATACGTGCATTCATCATCCCCGGAACCGGCTTAACGCCCTCTTCCACTCCCGCTCATCAGGCATCGGTAGGACAACCGTAGGCGGCTCCTTGGCCAGATAGAGCCGAGCCTGCCGGATAGGCTTCCCCTCGGTCGTGAGGCACGGGATGCACCGGAAGCGCTTCGCCGCCGAGTAAAGGCTGTCATCCCATCCCTTGCGCTCGAAGAGCCACCAGAGACCATGAGGATGGAAGAGGGCATGATGCCCACAACGGCCACACACCGGCTTGACCGAGTAGTGCCAAGCCGCCGCCTCAAAGATGTTGGTGGCTACCCTCAGACCGTTGGCATAGCGGGCCATTGGTCAATAGGGCAGCTCGTCGTCCGTGAGGTCTCGCAGGCCCTCAAAGAGCGGCAAGGGTCCCGGAGTACGCTCAGCGAGTGCAGCGGCCTCAAAGGGGGACACAGCGGCCCATTCGACCCTCCAGTCATGCTCGATCCTCGCGCCGTCAATGCGGGTCAGCCCTGCGCCCTCGGTGGCTACTCGGAAGCTGTGTTCAGAGCCGCTGTGGCGGCCTTCCAGCAGCGTCCCGTCCGATAGGCTAACCCAGTAGCGGGGAGCGCCTAAAGGTGCTGTGAGGACTGTCTGGATATCGCCGGTGACGTGAAGGGATTGATGGTCAGTTACAATCTGAATGCTCATGGCTTGCCTCAAAACGGTTAAGGACAGGTGTAGAACATAAAGAGAACATTATTGAAACTGTGGTGCGATGAGTTGCTATCCAATTATTGATCACCATAGCGCTTCAACGACAACCCATCAGCCCCGCCCAATGCGCGGTCTGAAAGTGCATTCCCGGCGCGAGCCAAAGTTCACTTTCTGCAAGACCTGTATCGCTCCGGCTATCTCATCAGGCGGCTAGCAGGCGACATGCTCTGAATTGACCTTTGAGCCGCTTGTGGAGGCGACCTGAAAAATCTAGCAGCCATGCCGGACCACTCCCTATCGCCACCCAAGAGGCAGCGCTGTCCAGAATATCGACTATCTGCTAAACAGGTTCGGGCAATACAAAGCCGGGCACTCGGTAGGTTGAGATTGCCGCCACCAAGACGTGCATGGCAGGAGCAGCCCCGTAGTTGTCTGCCACGTCTCGGCCCTCATGCCCTTGGAACTGTCGGGAGACGCGCTCAGCTAGGCCCGAATTACCCGCTTGCGTTTTCCACGTATGCCGGAAACCATGAAAGACTTTGGCATCTGATATTCCGAGGGTACGCCTATAGCTGGTAAACCACTGGCCCCATTTATCTGTGAGTTTTTTGCCTGCGCCTGACCGCTTTAGGTCGGGGAACACCTGCAAGCACTTGGCGGGGAGGCCCTGCACATAGCGGATAAATCCAAGCTCTATGAGGGCAGGATGCAGCGGGACAAGGCGACGACTAGCGGCATTCTTTACCCGGTTCCCGGCTTCCTCATTGTCTGAGATATTGATGCACCATGCCTCATGCGGCTGGCTATCGGCATCGAAATATTGCTCTAACCGCACATCGGAAATGAGAAGCTGCCCAAGCTCTTCCCGACGCGCTCCCATGAAGATCGCCAGCAAGGGTAGCCAGTAGGCCGCCTGCCCGCCTGCCATCGCTCCCTTGGGCAATTCGCGCTTGGCATGAACGGGACCAGCTAGCAGCGTATTGAGTTCGGGCACCGTCCAATCCTCCCGCTTTGCGCCCTTCTCTGTAACGCGCATTCGCACGGCCTTAGCGGGGTTGTCGGGGATCATGTCACTCTGAGCGGCATGTTCCAGCAAGGTGCGCAGATTGGCCAGCCGGTCCCGCACATTGACCTGAGAGCGGCCATCTTCGATCAGCTTGCGCTTGTAGGCCATCACATCGGCTTTGCTGATTAGCTCGACGGATTTGCGGCCCATCATCTTATTAAACAGCTTGGCGTCCCGCTCATACATATCCTTGCCACGCTGCTCAGGCTTCCGCTCAGCAGCCCAGCCCTCAAGTATGTCGGTATCGAGATAGACGCCCTTGCCTGCCGGTGCCTCAGCATCAGCGGGAGCAGCCGAAATGGCCGAAGCACTGAACTGAGTGTAAAGCCGAGCTAGGGCAATTTCCTTGTCAGTGGTGGCCTCATCCTTCTCATGGAGCGCCAGCAGCTTCCCAGCCATCGCAATGTCATCCGGGGAGGCATCAGGCACGGTCCCCGCCTTAATGGCAACCATGACCGGCTCTAGTCGCTCAATCTCCATGTCCCGCTCGAACAGGGCGGCGCTGGCCTGCTCATCCTGCCACTGCTGATCTTCCCATGCTTCCCTGCTCATGGACGTAGCGGGCGGCACCGGGGCCTTTAGAGCCACAGCCTTACGAGCCTCAGCGAACAAGGCCTCACTGGCGATCATTTCGCGAGGCAAGAAGCGGATAGCCTCAGCCCGATCTTTAGTGCGAAGGGATTTCATAATCTCCCGCATACCGATGGCAGGCTGCACATCGTCGGGAACCACGCGCCGGAAATAGTAAACCGAGCCGCGCTTGGAGAGGTAAGGCATTGGCGTTTCCATAACTGTTACAGATGTAACAGACACTTGGAAATAAGTCTTTAATTTCAGTATTTTCCAGCCAAATCAATGGCTTGGAAACGGTGGTGCCCAGAAGAGGACTCGAACCTCCACGACCTTGCGATCGCCAGCACCTGAAGCTGGTGCGTCTACCAATTCCGCCATCTGGGCACGGGGTAGGAGCGGCGCATTAGGTGATGGGGTTGGGGGTGTCAACAGGCTGACTCGATTGTTCGTGATGAACAGTCAGATTTAGTTGAAGGTTACGCTGGCCCAGCAGTTTTCCGGATCAACGACCAGTGCAGGCGACAAGAATTAGGGCGCCGTACCGGCAGGCTTTTCCTGTGCCTTCAGAGCGCCTGGAATGCATACACAACAAGGGATGCGACCGAGAAGATCAGCACCCAGAGGGCGATGAGCTTGAGCAAGCTGCCCTTCGGCAGTTGGCGCAAGGCGAGGCTGCTGCCGACGAGCACGAGTGCCATGATGATCCAGATGCTTTGGAAGAAGATGTCAGCCAGATCGATGTCCTTTCCTGCCACTCAGGCTGCTAAAGCGAAACGATCAGCCCATCATAGCCAGGCTCGACGCCTTCGGGAAGGCTGGCGGCCAGTTGAGCATAGTCCATGCTCTGGTCCATATGCGTCAGGATGGCGCGCGCGGACTTGATTGTCGCGATCGCATCGAGCGTCATGCCAAGGTGCGCGTGCGTGGGATGTGGGCGCTCGCGCAAGGCGTCGACGACCAGGCAATCGGCGCCCGCGTACAGCGCGTACATCTCTGCGGTGAAATGGCTGAAGTCTGTTGCATAGACAATCGATGAGCCCTCATGATCGATCCTGAACCCGCTGGAGCCGATTGGGCCGTGGGGTTGATCGACATGGCGGACGGTCAGGTCTCCAATCGTGATGCCCTCTGGCGGCAGGTCATGGCCCTCCACGGTGGCGCGATAGCCCTCCCCGCCTGCGAACACATAATCGAACCGACTGCGCAGCTTGGCCATGGTTGCGGGATGGGCGTAGCCCTGCACGGGGCTGCCCCGGTGATGCATCACTTGCCGCAGGTCATCAATACCGTGGCTATGGTCTGCATGGTCGTGCGTCCAGAGCACGGCATCGAGATGGATGATGTCAGCATCGAGCAACTGGCTGCGCAGATCGGGGGAGGTGTCGATGAGAATGCGCGTTGTGGCGCTCTCAATGATCACCGAGACACGGGTGCGCCGATTGCGTGGATCGTTGGGGTCGCAAGCGCCCCAGTCCCGCCCGATTCGCGGTACGCCGGAGGATGTGCCGCTGCCCAACATGGTGAGTGTCAGCGCCATCGTCAGTTCACCGGCTTGCTCTTGCTGAAGAGGGTGAAGAAGTTCCGGCTCGTTGTCGCTGACAGATCATCCAGCGTTTCACCGCGCAGATTGGCGAGAAATTTGGCGGTGTCCAGCACATAGGCTGGCTCGCATGGCCGCCCTCTGTGGGGAACAGGTGCGAGGAAGGGAGAATCCGTTTCAACAAGCAGCCTGTCGGCAGGAATACGGGACGCGGTGTCCTGTAGGGCCTTGGCATTCTTGAAGGTCACGATGCCAGAAATGCTGATGTAGAAGCCCAGTTCCAGCGCGATGTCGGCAAATTCATCGCTCGCGGTGAAGCAATGGATCACGCCGGGGAAAGCCCCCTGCCCCATCTCATCGCGCAGGATTGATGCCGTATCCTCCTCGGCATCGCGTGTGTGGACGATCAGCGGCAGCCCCGTCTCGCGCGCTGCGGCGATGTGCGCGCGAAAGCTCCTCTGCTGCTGCGCGCGATCGCTATGGTCGTAATAATAGTCGAGGCCGGTCTCTCCGATGCCGATTACCCGGGGGTGCGCAGCCATTGCGACAAGCTTGGCGGTGCCGATATGGGCATGATCGTCCGCCTCATGCGGGTGAATGCCCACCGTCGCCCAAACATCGCTCTCGCGCTCGGCTGCGGCGATGATATCGGCCCACTCGCGCTCGCGTGTGGAGATGTTGAGCATCGTGCCAACACCAGCGGCGCGTGCGCGCTCAAGCACGCCTGCCTGATCTTCCACCAGACCTTTGTAATTGAGGTGGCAGTGACTATCGACGATCATCAGGCCGGATCCGCAGGCAGTTCAAGGCGGGGGAAGAGCGGCTGCGGCGGGGCGACGATAAAGCCGCCTTCGAGCAATTGCTTGTACCAGCCATCATGCACGCCGGTGTAGCTGCGGAACTCCTCGGCAATGCCCATATGATCGAGCAGCCGAGCGGCACTGGTTGGGATGACAGGTTGAATGCCGACCGCCAGCAGTCCGATCGCTTCATAGAGCGTGGCGAGCACGGCTTCCATGCGCACAAGATCGGTCTTGCGCAGCGTCCAGGGGGCCTGCGCGTCGATATAGGCATTGCAGGCATAGGCGGCGCGCAGCCAGTCTTGGATGGCCTCATGGGGTGCCAGAGCTTCGAAAGCCTTGGGCATGTCCACGGTGGTCACCTGTCGCACCATAGCGAGCAGCGCGTCATCATCGGCCTGCGGTGAGGGTGCAGGCAGGCGCCCCTCAAGGTTCTTCGCGATGAAGCTGAGCGTGCGCTGCGCAAGGTTGCCAAAGGCATTGCCCAACTCGGTATTGGATTTGTGAACAATGGCTTCCGCGCTGTAGCTGCCATCATTGCCAAAGCTGACTTCCGCCAGCAGGAAATAACGCAGGGGATCGACGCCAAAGGTGCGTGCCAGATCGCCGGGGTCCGCAACATTGCCCAGCGACTTGGACATCTTCTCGCCGCGATTGAGCAGGAAGCCGTGGCCGAACACCGTCTTTGGCAAGGGCAGCTTGGCGCTCATCAGGAAGGCGGGCCAATAGACCGTGTGAAAGCGCACGATATCCTTGCCGATGATGTGGACAATGTCGCCACCCTCGGTCCAGTAGCGGGACATGCGCTCCTTATCGTCCGGGTAGCCGCAACCGGTTATGTAATTGGTGAGGGCATCGACCCAAACATACATCACATGCTCGGGTGAACCGGGCACCTTTACTCCCCAATCGAAACTGGTGCGCGAGATTGAGAGATCGCGCAGGCCACCTTCCACGAAACGCAGGATCTCGTTGCGGCGGCTCTCGGGCTGGATGAACTCGGGATGCTCATTGTAGAGCGCCAAAAGCTTGTCCTGATAGGATGAGAGACGGAAGAACCAGCTCTCCTCGACTGTCCACTCGACGGGCGTACCCTGAGGTGAGCGCTTCTCGCCGCCCTCAATGACGGTCAGCTCGCTCTCGTCATAATAAGCTTCGTCACGAACCGAATACCAACCTTCATAGCGGTCCAGATAGAGGTCGCCATTATTGGCCATTGCCTGCCAGATCGCCTGACTGGCGGCGTGATGCTCGGGCTCGCTCGTGCGGATGAAGCGGTTGCAGCTGATGTCCAGGAGCTCATCCATGTCGCGGAAATGGCCGGACATTTCATCGGCCAACTCGGCGGGCGTGATGTCCCGCGCGCGCGCCGCCTGCGCCATTTTCAGGCCATGCTCGTCCGTGCCGGTCTGGAAGAAAACATCGCGGCCCATCATGCGCGCGGCGCGGGCGAAGGCGTCCGTGGCAATCGCTTCATAGGCATGACCGATGTGCGGGCGGCCATTGGGATAACTGATCGCGGTCGTGATGGTGAACGGCGTCGACATGAAAACCTGCTGGTAAGGCGGCCGTCGATATGCGGCCGTGACTGCGGCCTCTCTAGCCGTGCTCGACTTACATGCCTAGCCTCCGCGCGCTCGCAGACTTCACAGCAGGGAGCGGATTTGGTCGATACACAGGACGACGAAGAGGATCGATGCCAGCGCCAGTAGGGCGTTGGACATGAATCCGGATTTCCATTCCGGCGGCATAGCAGAGCTGTTGAGCAGCCAGATCAGGGTGATGGCGAGGAACGGCATGAAGAACGCGCCGAATGCGCCATAAGCGATGATCAACGCGAAGGGTTGCCCCAGCAGGAGCAGCACCATGGGCGGGAATGTGAGCCACAGGACGTAGAAGCGGAAAGCCGGTGTTGTCTCGAGCGCGGGCGCATACACGTCAACGATTGTGGAGTGGTTGTTACGCAAATTGCGCACAAAGTCCGCGAATAAGAGCGATACGCCCTGCCAGACGCCCAATACGGAAGAGAAGGTGGTCGCTGCAAAGCCGATGAGGAAAATGCGCGACACGGTGATGCCGAAGCGATCCTCCAATATGTCACCGAGATCAAGCAGACCCCGGTCGCCACCCGAGAGCGCAATTTGTGCGGTGTAGAGCAACTCGGCGCCGACGATGAGGATCGACACCACGAAAATGCCGGTCGCGATATAGGCGACACGATTATCAAGCCGCATCATGCCCATCCATTCCGGCGAGCGCCAGCCCTTGGCATTCACCCAATAGCCATAGGCTGCGAGCGTGATCGTGCCCCCTACTCCGCCCACTAGCCCGAGCGTGTAAATGGCGGAGCCTTCCGGGAGGCTGGGCACCAGGCCGGTGAGCGCTTGCGCGATGTTGGGCGACACCAGAATGGCAAGGCCAACCACGACCACGAACATGATGCCGATCAACACCTTCATCACGACTTCAAACACGGCATAGCGATTGAAGAGGACGAAAGCGGCGCCAGCAAGGCCGGAAAGCGCACCCCAGGCCCAGAAGGGCAAGAGGCCCGGAAACAGGGCGGTCAGCGGCAACGCCGTCGCGCTCATGGCTGTGCCGCCATACACAAAGCCCCACAGGATGATGTAGATGCCGAAATACCAGCTGGTCCAGCGGCCCAATGAGCGCCAGCCGTGGAGGATCGTGGAGCCCGTCGCTAGATGATAGCGCCCGGTGGCTTCTGCCAAGGCGATCTTGAAGATGCAGCCGAGCACAGCGGCCCAGAGCAAGGCGTAGCCGAAGCGCGCGCCTGCGATGAGCGTAGCAACGAGATCGCCAGCGCCAACGCCGGTGGCCGCCACGACGAGGCCCGGCCCGACCAACTTCCAACGGGCTAGACCCGGAGCGGGCGGTGCTAGTGGCTGAGTTTTCGCGTCATCTGTCACGGCCATCTATCACCCCTGTTGGCATCGCCAGAGCGCAGGCTATGCGCTGGCGATCAGAATAGAAAGTCCGTTGCCGATTGCGTCGTCAGACCCGCGCTGCGCCGAGCCCGGAGACAGTGCCGCACAGCATATAAACCAGCGCCCCCGGCTCCAGCTGAAGTGGCGTTACTGCGCCTGCCCCTAGTCGTTGCGCTTCCTCGAACGCCTCGATGCCCTGCCCCAGTGCCGCCCCTTGAGCACCGCGCAGGCGCCGGGCGATGAAGCGGGGTACGAGGTCCACAAAGGCTTCGAGCCTTGGCCGGGCCGCGACACCGGAAAGCGCAGACATGAGCTTCGCTCGTTCTGAGCTGGCATCCCGTCCGCCCTGAGCGATGAGACTCAGCGATGCCTCAAGCGCAGGCAGGTTCAAGTCCCGTGTCGATATTGCCTGCCCAGGCGACCCTTCCGCAGTAGCCGCGAGCGCCGCGCGTTCGGCAACGGGTACATCGGGCAGCGCGCCAGCAAGCGCCTGTACCATCGCCTCATCATCCAGCGGCGCGAAGCGCATCATGCGGCAACGCGAGCGGATGGTGGCCAGCAATTTGCCGGGCTTGTGCGCTATCAGCACGAAGACCGCGCCAGCGGGCGGCTCCTCAAGGCTCTTCAACAGCGCGTTGGCGGCACCTGTCTCCAGATCGTCGGCGCTATCGATCAGAATGATCCGCCGCGATCCCATCGATGGTGCGCTGTGCAGCAGCCGGGCAAGGCCGCGCACTTGATCGACTGTGATGTTGCGGGCCAACTGGCCGGTGTCGCTCTTGCGATCATCCTTTTCCAGCCGCTCCAGCCGCACGAAATCAGGGTGGGCACCGCCAGCCAGCAGTCGAACGATGGGATCATTTTCATCGGGCGCGAGCCGATCTGCGGGCACTGTGCGCCCCGCGCCAGCCACCAGCAATCGCTTGGCGAAATCGAGCGCAACGCCTGCCTTGCCCACGCCCTTCGGCCCGGCGAAAATCCAGCCATGATGCATGCGCGTCGTGGCGCTCGCTTCCATAAGCGCTGCGATCTGCGCATCATGGCCGAGCCACTCAGTCATGGCAGCAGGTCGCTCAGTGCTGCGAATAAACGCGCCTGCACATCATCAATCGAGCCATGCGCCGCAATGGTGCGGAAGCGACCGGGCTCCTGATCGGCAAAGCGCCGGAACGCGTCCGACACGGCGCGATGGAAATCTGCTTGCCGTCCGCCGATCCGGTCTGCCTCGCCGTCATCGCGTGCATTCGCCCGTTCGCTGCTCTCGTCGAGCGGCAAGCTCAGCAACAAGGTTCGGTCCGGCAGCAGGCCTGCCGATCCAATGCGGTGGAGTGCCATGATATCGGCATCGCTCAATGCGCCGCTCGCGCCCTGATATGCGCGGCTGCTATCGAGGAAGCGATCGCAAATTACCCATTTGCCTGCCTCCACTGCAGGAAGGATCGTCCGCTCGATATGGTCGGCGCGGGCGGCGGCAAACAGCAAAGCCTCGGCGCGGACCGACCAGCGATCCGCAGCACCTGAGAGCAACAGGCCGCGGATGGCCTCAGCGCCGTCGCTGCCGCCGGGCTCTCGCGTCAGCACTGTCTCGATGCCGCGCTGGATCAGCGCGTCAGCCAGAAGGCGCGCCTGCGTGGACTTGCCGACGCCCTCCCCACCTTCCAGCGAGATGAACCGGCCGGGTGCGCCCATATCCTTTAGCTGAACAGTGAGAGGAAGCCGATCCACAGCCGGCCAAAGAAGCCCGCCTCGGAGACTGCTTCCTTCGCGACCAGTGGCAGTGATTGCGTCGTGCCGTCGCCAGCATCGACCACCAATTGCGCGATTTCCTGCCCTTGGGCGATCGGTGCCTTGATCGGCCCCTTATACATGATCCGCGCCTTCACCGCACCATTGGCTGAGGCTGGGAGCGTCGCGACGAGATTGCGCGGCGTCACCAGATCGACCTCGCGAGACCAGCCGCCCTGCACTTGTGCTTGCCCCAGCGTCACGCCCTTCTTGGCGATCGGGCGGGATTTCCAAGCCTTGAAGCCCCAATCCATGAAGCGCACTGATTCCTCGATGCGGCCATTGAAGCTGGAGATGCCTGCGACGACCATCACAAGGCGACGACCATTCTGCTCGGCTGAGCCAGTGAAGCCATAACCCGCCTCTTCGGTATGGCCAGTCTTGAGGCCATCTGCGCCATCAATACGGCCAAGGATGGGGTTGCGATTGGCCTGATTGATGGCCGAGCCACCCATCGTCTGGCCCCAGGTGAACTGCCGGGTGGTGTAGAACTGGCGATACAGATCGGGCGTTTCCACGACCGATGCCCGGGCAAGCTCAGCCAGATCGCGCGCGGACACATAGGTCCGTCCTTCGTCAGGCCAACCATTGCTGTTGCCGAAATGGCTGTTGGTCAGCCCCATGCGCTTGGCTTCGGCATTCATCAGATCGGTGAAAGCTTCTTCCGAGCCGGAGATACCCTCGGCCAGCACGACGCAAGCATCATTGCCGGAGAGGGTGACGACGCCATGCAGCAGATTTTCGACCGAAACCGACTCATTGGCCGAGAGGAACATGGTCGAGCCCTGGCTATGCCATTTGCGCCATGTCTCCGGGCGCACCGTAAACTTCTGGTCGAGCTTGAGCTTGCCTTCGCTGAGCAGCTTGAACACCACATGTGTGGTCATCATCTTCGCCATCGAAGCGGGCGGAATGCGCCGATTGCTATCGCGCTCGAACAAGACGCGGCCAGACGAAAGATCCACCATATAGGCGACGGGCGCGGTGGAGGTGTAGCTGGGCGTGTTCGCCTGCGCAGCCGAGAAGAGAAACGGAACGGCGAGAGCAAAAGGCAGAAAATGTCGCATTGAATATCCGGTCTTGTCAGTCAGCTGCATGATAAGCGGCACCACAGATGAGGCTCGTCATTAGCCATCCCCTCTGCCTCTGCCTAGCCCTGCATTGGTGGATCAGCGCCGCACTTCGTCTGCCAGCAGGCCGACAGACAGCGCGTAAAAGTTGGAGCAATTATAATCCAGAATCGCGCGATAATTACCCGTGAGCAGATAGGCGGTTTTGCCAGGGCCATCAGGCTCGATCAACGTCGCCATGATCGCGCCATCAGGCCAGCTTGCTTTAGCGGAGACGAAGCCGAGGGCCTGCCATTCGCGCATCGAGAGCCAGCGACTGTGACGATCAAACACGCGCGGGCAGCGTGGCGGGCGCAACGTGCTGGTGACGCGCGTGCGATCAAAACCCGAAGGAACCGACACGGCGATTCCCCATGGCTGATCCTTGCGCCAGCCTGCCCGCACGAAATAATTGGCGATGGAGGCAAGCGCGTCTGGCTGGCTCGACCAGATGCTCGCCATCCCGTCTCCATCGGCATCGCGCGCATCGCGGAGGTAAACCGAGGGCAGGAATTGCGGATAGCCGAATGCACCTGCATAGCTGCCGATCAGCCGCTCGCGTGGAATGCCGCGCTCCAGCATCACCATCACGGAGAGCAGCTCAGGCTCAAACAGCGTGCGCCTGCGCCCTTCATAAGCGAGCGTGGCGAGCGAGCGCAGCAGATCGAAATCGCCCGTGATGGTGCCGTAATTGGTCTCATGGCCGAAAATCGCGACCATGATTTCCTCAGGCACGCCGGTTTCGCGCTCAATACCCGTCAGCAGGCTTCGATTCGCGAGATAGACGGCCTGCCCGCGCGCGATCTTGCGGCCGTCGATATGCTTTTGCTTGTATGGCTCAAATGGGGGGATCGGCGCATCGCCCACCGTAGGTCCGTTGCCGCGATCCAGCGCCGCAACGCGGGGATTGAAGCTGAGACCTGTGATCGCACGATTGAAGGTCGCATCGCTCACACCCATTGCCCGCGCTTTCCCGCGCAGGCTCTCAAGATAGTTCGAAAAGCCCGCAGCCGTCGAGGCATCGACAGGCGCGTTCGAGGAGGGCAGCGGCATATCCTGCGCCTGCGCGACGGGCGCGAGCGCGCAGAATGCGACGGCGGCAATAGCGGCGGGAAACAGGCGGCGGCGCAGGGCGTGATAGGATTGCATGGGGCACATAGTGGCAGGTTTTGCGAACGAGGCAAAGCCGCCTGCTGAACATCCTGGCGCATCTGGTGCATTCTCAAGCCAGATGCGCGCGGCAGGATCAGCCGGGCTTCCATTGCCGCAAAACTTCGATTAGGGGCGGCGTGTGCGGACAGGTGGCCGAGTGGTTTAAGGCAGCGGTCTTGAAAACCGCCGTGGGTTAACGCTCACCGTGGGTTCGAATCCCACCCTGTCCGCCAAACCCTCTGCTGCCATCACCATCTTCCTTACCGGAACAGTCGGTTATCGGATTTGGCAATAGCAGGAAGAACGGCAGGATCGCGTCGTGCGTGGCGCAATGACTACGCGCAGATTGCGCTCGTCTGCTGGACGCACTGCCATCCGATGCGCTACTTTTTACCGCGAAGGGCGTTAGCATAGCTTATGGACGATCATCTCAAACCGATCATTCTGGGAGATGAGACCGGTCGCCTTGCCGCGCTCGGCCGGCTCGCTATCCTCGATACGCCAAAGGAAGAGCCGTTCGAGCATGTCGTGTCGCTCGTTCGATCCGTGCTGGGCGTTCCCATCGTTGCCGTCTCGCTGGTCGACAAGGAGCGCCAGTGGTTCAAGGCCAGCGCCGGGATCGCTGCGAGCGAGACACCGCGAAGCATTTCCTTTTGTACGCATGCTATTGAGCAGAGCGAACCGTACATTGTCTCAGATGCACAGATCGATCCGCGTTTTGCTGGTAATCCGCTGGTGCTCGGAGAGCCTGGCATTCGAAGCTATGCAGGTGTCCAACTCCGCACGATGGAGGGCTATGTCGTCGGCACTTTGTGCGCCATCGACCAGAAGCCCCGCGAATTCACCGCGCACGACATTGCGATGCTCTCCAACTTCGCGAAGATCGTCGAGCGCGAGCTTGAGTTGCGGCAGATTGCCGAATGCGATTCGCTCACCGGGGCGTTGACCCGGCGGGCCTTTTTCCAGAAGGCTAATGATGAGATCGAGCGGTTCCATCGCTATGGCCGACCGACGTCACTCGTGCTTGCGGACTTGGATCACTTCAAGAGCGTAAACGACACCTATGGGCATGTCGCGGGCGATGCCGTGTTGTGCGCGGCGACCAAATTGGTGGTCGACACCATCCGTCCCGTGGACAGTCTGGGTCGGCTAGGCGGCGAAGAGTTTGCAGTGCTACTGCCAGAGACGGAAGGAAGCGCGGCTCTCGATGCCGCAGACCGTTTCCGTAAATTGCTCCGCCAGACCAGCATCACACTGCCGGGAGGCGGCAAGATTTGCGTGACAGCCAGCTTTGGTATCGCTCAAATATCAGCTGAAATCAGGACCGTCGAGCAATGGGTCACTGCAGCAGATCGCGCGCTTTATGGCGCCAAGCGGGCGGGGCGCGATCAGTGTCGGAGCGCAATTTGAGCGCGGAGGTGCGGGACGTTTGACTTGTCAACAACTGCTTCTTATGGGCAGCAACATAAGGAAATTGCGCATTCATTCTCGCGGAGGCTCTTGGTTTTATCGGTGACGTGCCGCTGAAATCTTGCTTCGGCGGCCTTGACGTTCATCCGCGCGAGCCGAAATGCTCGATAGTGATGCCGATGCGCTCTGACATTTAATGAGGGAAATTCTTGTGACCGCGACGACACTGGACACCCGCAAGCCTGCCGGGGCGAAGATTATCGATGGGCGCGATGTCGCCAAGAAAATGCGCGTCGAGCAGAAGGCGCGTGTCGATGCGCTTGAAGCGTCGACCGGCGTGATTCCCGGCCTGGCTGTTGTGCTGGTGGGCGAAGACCCTGCCTCCGCGCTTTACGTGTCGAACAAGGTGAAGGCATGCGAAGCTGTTGGCATCCAGTCATTCAGTCACCGCTTCCCCGCCACGATTACCAATGAAGAGCTGCTCGGCCTCATCAAGACGCTGAATGCCGATCCAAGCGTGCATGGCGTTCTCGTCCAGCTCCCCCTCCCCCCCCATATCGACATGGAGCAGGTGCTCGAAACGATCGCGCCTGAAAAGGATGTCGATGGCTTCCACCTCTACAATGTCGGCGCGCTTGTGGTCGGTCGTCAAATCTTCCCGCCATGCACGCCTTTTGGGGTGATGAACCTTCTCAAGCATGAGAATATCCCGATTGAGGGCCGCAATGTCGTGGTGGTTGGCGCGTCCAACATCGTGGGCAAGCCGATGGCGCTGATGCTGATGGCGCAGGATGCGACGGTCGCGATCTGCCATGCCAAGACCCGCGATCTGGCGCAGTTCACCATCCTCGCGGATATTCTGGTGGTGGCAGCGGGCGTGCCCAACCTCATCCTTCCGCAGATGGTGAAGCATGGCGTGGTGGTGATCGACGTAGGCATCAACCGCTTGCCGAGCGGCAAGGTTGTAGGCGATGTGGATTTTGAGGGCGTTTCCAAGAAGGCCAGCTACATCACGCCGGTTCCAGGCGGAGTCGGCCCGATGACCATCGCGATGCTGCTGGAGAATACGCTGCAATCTGCTGAGCGTCACGGTCGCAAGCTGGGCTGAGCATCAGGCTGCATGATTGACATCGCCGCCAGCCTCGGCACAAGAAGCGGCGATGCCTGACATGATGCAAGCCCCCGACGCGCCCGTGCTCTTTTTCGATTCCGGCGTGGGGGGCTTGTCCATCCTGGGTCCTGCGCAAGCGTTGCTGCCCAACATGCCGGTCGTCTATGCTGCCGATAGCGCGGGCTTCCCCTATGGCACCAAGACGGAGGCGGAAATCGCTGGCCGGGTGCCTGCGTTGCTGGGCAGGCTGGTGGAGCGCTATCGCCCGCGCATGGCGGTCATCGCCTGCAACACCGCCTCGACCATTGCACTTTCCGCCGTTCGTGCCGCGCTTGATATTCCGGTGGTGGGCACCGTTCCCGCGATCAAGCCTGCCGCGCTGGCGTCCCGCTCCCGGGTAATCGGCGTGCTCGGCACGGACGCGACTGTGCGCCAGCCCTATGTGGACCGGCTCGCCGCAGAGCATGGTGCCGATTGCATCGTGCTGCGCCACGGCAGCGCGGCGCTGGTCGCCTATGCAGAAGCGCGCCTGCGTGGCGAGCCCGCCGACCCGACGATCCCCGCCGATGCGCTCGCTGGCCTGTTGGATCAGCCGGGCGGTGACAAGATGGATATGGTGGTGCTTGCCTGCACGCATTTTCCGCTTGTGCGAGACGAACTGGCTGCAGCTGCGCCACACCCGGTAACTTTTCTCGATGGCGGAGAAGGGATTGCACGCCGCATCGCCTATCTTAATGGGGGGGCGCCTTGGCCTGCTGAGCGACCAGAGGGAATTGCGGTGTTCACACATCGAGACGCATCGGTCATGCGCCTGGCGCCTGCGCTCGGCAAGTTTGGCTTGAGCCAAATCAATGCGTTGTAGTGCCGCATCAGTAGGACCTTTTGTCCAGCTGCGATGCGTTATCAGTGGCGTTATAGGCCGTGGCAAGTTAAGGCGCGGGTAATAGACGGGGTTGCTGCCGAGCATGAATTACCAGCATATCTTCAATCAGGCGATTGAGCGCCTGCACGGTGAAGGGCGTTATCGCGTCTTCATAGACATCCTTCGCAATAAGGGTGCCTTTCCCAATGCGCGCTGCTTTGCGGGCCATAATGGTCCCAAGCCGATCACCGTCTGGTGCTCCAACGACTATCTGGCGATGGGCCAGCACCCCAAAGTGATCGCTGCGATGGAAGAAGCGCTGCACGATGTGGGCGCAGGCTCAGGTGGCACGCGCAACATTGGCGGCAACACGCATTATCATGTCGATCTGGAAGCCGAGCTTGCTGATCTGCATGGCAAGGAAGGCGCTTTGCTCTTCACATCGGGCTATGTCTCGAATGAAGCGACGCTGGCGACCCTTGGCAAGCTACTGCCCGGCTGCATCATCTTTTCTGACGCGCTCAATCATGCCTCTATGATTGCGGGCATCCGCAACTCGGGCTGCGAGAAGCGCGTGTTCCGCCATAATGACTTGGCTCATCTGCGCGAATTGCTGGAAACGGCTGATCCTGACGCGCCCAAGCTGATCGCGTTCGAGAGCGTCTATTCAATGGATGGCGATATCTCGCCGATCCACGCCATTTGCGATCTCGCAGACGAGTTCAATGCCCTCACCTATTGCGATGAAGTGCATGCAGTCGGCATGTATGGCGCGCGCGGCGGCGGCATCACCGAGCGGGATGAAGCGGCTGAACGCGTCACGATCATCGAGGGGACGCTGGGCAAAGCCTTTGGCGTGATGGGTGGCTACATCGCTGCCGATCAGGTGATCGTGGATGTGATCCGCAGCTATGCGCCGGGCTTCATCTTCACGACCTCGCTCTCGCCGGTTCTGGCTGCGGGTGTTCTTGCGGCGGTGCGTCACCTCAAGCAGAGCCAGATCGAGCGCGATGCGCAGCAGGCTTCGGCGGCGTTTTTGAAGGCCGAGATGGCGGGCGCAAACTTACCAGTCATGCCATCGGTCACGCACATCGTGCCGCTGATGGTCGGCGATCCAATTAAGGCCAAGCGCATCAGCGACATATTGCTCGCAGAATATGGCGTGTATGTGCAGCCCATCAATTATCCCACGGTGCCACGCGGTACGGAGCGTTTGCGCTTCACACCCGGCCCTTCGCACAGCGAAGAGATGATGCGCGATCTGGTCGGCGCACTCGTGGAAATCTGGGACAGGCTTGAGCTGGAATTTCGCCAGGCTGCCTGAGGTCAGCTTGCGGAGGCGCTTTCAACGAGGCGCCTGAGCACATCGCTTGTTACGGGCGGCGACCTTAGAAAGCCCTGATAGCAAGTGCAGCCTGCGCGCGCGAGCAGCGCCAGCTGTTGTTCGGTCTCCACACCCTCGGCAATCACACCCAGATCGAGCGACCGGGCCATATCGATAATGGCGCGCACGATGATGCTGTCCCGCGCCGTGCTGGTGATATCTCGTGCAAGGCTGCTGTCGATCTTAAGATAATCGAGCGGCAGGGCCTTGAGATAAGCGAGGCTGGAATAGCCCGTACCGAAATCATCCACCGCCACGGCCAGCCCGGCGTCGCGCAATTGCGCGAGCAACAGCCCTGCCCCTTCCAGATTCTCAACGAGACCGCTCTCGGTCAACTCGACCGTCAGCCTGCTGCGCTCGAATCCGGTTTCATCGATGAGGCGCAGAAAATTGCGCAGAAAATCCGGCTCGGAAATGTCACCAGCCGTCACGTTCACCGCGAGCCGCAAATGTGTGAGCGAATCCGGCCAGGCCGCTGCTTCCGTCAACGCGCGTGCATGAATATGATCGGACAGCGGCAACAGAAAGTCGGAGCGCTCGGCAATGGCAAACAGCGCGCCCGCGCCAATCTCGCCATAATCATGATGCTGCCAGCGCGCCAGGGCCTCCACCCCGACAATCGCATCATCCGCCATGGCATATTGAGGCTGAAAAAGGATCTGGATCTGGCCGCTATCCAGCGCATAGCGCAGATCATTATGCAGCCGGTCATCATCAAGGATTTGGCTGCTCTGGTCCGCAACGCGGATGCGAATCCCACCCTGCGCGCCACCCCTGCGCGCATCGGCCAGCGCATTGCTCGCCCGGCGTAGCAGCATCTCGGCGGTGTCGCCCTGCTGCCCCACGGCAATGCCGCAGCGACCAGAAAGGCGGATGAGGAAATCGCCCGCATTGAATGGCCGCCCAATCTCGGCCACGAGCTGGCGCGCCAGCAACGTCGCCCGGTCCAGCGGGGCTTGGCCCGAGCCGGCTTCACCAAGCAGCGCGACCACAAATTCTGCGCCAGTCAGCCGCGCGACAAGCGCGTCGCGGGCGCCCATAGCTTCCACGAGCCGCGTCAGGCGCATCGCAACGCGCGTCAGCATCGCATCGCCGACAAGGCGACCATAGGCGCTATTCACCCGATCAAACTCGCCAAGACGGATGAGCAGGACGACGGGTAAGCGCTGCTTTTCCTGCGCCTTATCCAGCCAACTG
>CAMLFF010000013.1 GCA_946479185.1 uncultured Sphingobium sp. | reverse complement strand
GAACTCGGGACAGATCCAGCCGATCGCGTTTTCGAGCACGATGAATGGAGGCCGACGTCTGGCCGACGTTGACGATCTGCATGCCCTTGAAGCCGGTAATGACGGTTACGCCCGCGACAACTGCAGTTCGCACTTCATCCGCCGTGACTGAAATGCCGTTGTTGTATGCCATGAAATAGCCCGGCTGGTCGCGGATCGTATCGCGGATGCCGCGATTGACCTTGCCTGTGGCCTGAAGAAAGGCGCGCACGTTGAATTCCAGAATGCGCGGCCCGTACGCCTCATAAAGTTCGTAGAGCGTGTCACCCGAAAAGATGGCGAGGTACGTCTCATACGGCTCCGCACCGGGCGGCATCGCCACACAGGGGATAGCCGGCATTCTTAGAGTCGCAAGATCGATATCGATGATCTCGCGTGGTTGTCCCGAACGCATTGTCCGCATCAGGCGGCGGATGTCATAGATCTCGAAACTCACATCAACGCCGGCAACCGTTGCGGATTCAAGCGACTGTGCAGCCGAAAGTCCGTCGGTGATAACGGTCACGCGGGCCTGCTTCGTGCCTGCCGCGAGCAGTTCGGAAATGCGCTCCATCATGGCGTAGCGGTCGTTTGCTGTCTCCAGCTCGAGATGGATGTTCCGGCTGGCGGCAAGCAATGCACGGGCACCCTGGCCCGCGATGCGCTTCATGTCGGTCGCCGATACCGTCGAAGGGATCCCGGTTCCGCCGAAGATCGCGACGAGCAGGTCGATCCGCTCGCCGTCGTCTGGAATAGCGTAGCCGGAGATTCTTACGATGCCGGTGCCCACCTTCCCGGGGAAATGACAGGTGACCGGATTCTCGATCATCCCGATATCCGCGAGATGCTCCGCAACGACATTCACAAAGGCGTTCTCGGTGAAGTCGCCGCCCTCCATGTCCCCAAGTGCGCAGTCGGCGATTTCCGATTGAAGTTCGATCGCGAACTTTGGCAGGTCGCGATCCTCAGCCATCTGCATCTCCCGTGAGTGAAACAAGGGTCGATCCCGGCACGGCCCAGGGCGCGCAGGCGCCAAGATCGATTGTGTAGGAACAATCCAAAACGCCGGCGCGAAGCTCGTCGGGAGCGATACGCGGGAAATCCGCAGTCACTTCGAACAACTTCAGGCCATCGGGTTCGAGATGCAGCATATAACTCTCGCTATGTGCATCGACATAGCCCGCGGCGAGGAGCAATTCCTCGAACTGCGGGATGGCGGCCGGAACCTCCTCCGCCAGCTGCATACGGATTGCTTCCACCATTTCAGGCAACGTCGCGCCTTCCGGGGCGGGGCGGAAGCGCAAGTGACCAAGCAGTATCCGGCCCCGCCGGATGTCTAGCTGACTGGCATTGGAAATCGGGAGGCTGTCCGGTGCCTGGCGTATCGTCGCCTTGATCTCCAAATAGCCCGCCGCGAGGCTGAAATCATTGGCTTCGCCGCGTGGTCCCGCCCAGGCACCGAGCGCGTGTTCGATCCCGACTAGCGGGGCCAGATGTGCCGCCAGTATATGGAGTTCCCCCATCAAGCCGATCACCGCTGTTTCGGAAAGTCCGTCTGGTCCATGGCGCGCCATGAACGCCTGCCAGACGTGCAGACGTCCGACAAAAGCTGAAACGGCCGATACTGCATCGGCCTGCGAAGCGGTGACGCCAGCCGCGTCGACGCACAATACGGCAAACACCGCGGAATAGGCGGGGTGCGCCAGGGAAAGCGCAATCCTGACCCGGCCCGAATGACTGTGACCAAGCAATATGCTGTCGACATGGAAGCCGGCTGATTTCGGCATGCGGACCGTGGATGCAATGGCCGCTACGTCGACCTCGACAATCAATCCCGGCGCGCCATCCGGCTGATGTATCCCGGCGAACAGCTCGCACGAAGCCTCGGGATAGAGTCGCCGAAGATGCCATCCGGCTTCGGTGCGGCGCTCGTCACGCAGCGCCTTCCAGGCTTCGTCGACGGCGCTCATGCGTCGCCATCATCGTCGTCGCCAGCCCCGTAAATGCTGTTGACCATGTAGCTGACGGATTTTGCGTTCTCGCTCGCCGGGAAACTGATGCCCAATCCGATCGGGGGCGTGTCGACGGGAAGGAAAACATGGTCAAACTTGCGTCCGTTGTCGTCGATCTCTTGGCGGCGAGCGAGCGGATAGAGCAGCAGCAGGCCGCGGTTCGGCGGGCGATATTGACGAAGAAACACGCCAGAGGGTGCTTCGGGAGGCCTGTCAGTCTTGCGCTTGCGCTTCGGTGGGGCTGCGAGCGTGTCGACCATGGCCGCGGCATAGGCGTCGGAACCCAGATCGACCGATTCATCGCGTGGGTTGAGGAGGCGCCGAATGACGAAACGCTCGCCAGGCCTGATGAGGCGGGGACGGCTCAGATCAGGGCCGTAGCCACCCTTGGGCTGGCGTATGGGCGCATTCACGCTCCAGGGACCAAGCACCACCTTGTCGCCGTCGCCGCCGACGAGAAGGACATTCCAGTCGACCAGTTCGCCACGCCGAACCTGCTCGCGGATATATTTCGCCAGGACAGGCGCGTTCGCACGCGCGGCGTCTTCGTGAGTCGATAACATCTCGAGAAACGACAAGACATAGTCTGCCGGCACTCCGGTCCACAGATGTGATCCCTTCCAGCGGTTCATGCGACCGCTGGGCCGGGGCTGTTCGGGGTCGGGAATGTGCGCGATGCCGTCATCCGCCAGCCGTCCGAGGAAGTCCGAAGCGGCAGCATGGTTCTGTTCCAGGACCCGCGGCGTGGTCGAGAAGACCGTTGTTTCGGAGATGTCGCCGGCAAACGACACCTGCAGTTCGGTTCCATGCCGCATCTTGGCGCGGGAGGTGACGGTCAGGCTCGGGTGACTGCGGACGCGCAAGCCGAACTGCGTCGGGCTGGCGTTGATCGCCTCCATCCGGTCGAACTCGCGGCGCAGCTCGTCATTCGCATGCGCAATGTGTCCGTACCAGTCGATATGATCCTGTGTCGTGAACAGCCGGCACAAATCGAGATAGCCCTGTCGATAGCCGAACCAGCGGCCCATCTGCATGAGCGTGTCATACATGGTCGAGCCACGGAGAAAATAGGTGATCGACAGGCCTTCCAACGTGAGCCCACGGGCCAGCTTGTCGCCTCCTACAGCGATGACGTTGAGGCCCTGATCCTTGTTGAGATCATAGTCCAGGACATCGGCAGAGCTGCCGTTGATCTCCCGCACGCTGATCGAGCTCACGGTCGCGCGCAACGCTATTTCCAGATCT
This sequence comes from uncultured Sphingobium sp., assembly GCA_946479185.1. The sequence continues at coordinate 19,250 of CAMLFF010000013.1, read as the reverse complement.
GGCCAAGCGACTGGCGGACAGTCTTCAAGGTCGAGGCTGCGCGTGACCGGTTCGAACTCGATTTCCCACAGCTCGCGGAACGGTGCCAGTCCGATCTGCCCGCCATAGCGGATATCATTGGCCAGCGTATCCAGCGCTTCCTGCACTTGAGCCATGACGCGCTTCTGGACCGCCTGAAAACGAGTGACATGGATCAGCATGCTGTTGTGTGCGCGGCTTTGTCCGCGCTCTCGTCGCGCGGCGACGACAAGCACAAAGGATCGCATCGCCTTAAGCAGCGAATCCGGAACGACATCGTCGCCGTTAACCAGTGGCACATGGAAGACCTTGTGGACAGGCGGCATCCAGCCGAGCGTCTCGCGTCTCGAGAGACTCCCGGCATGATCCTCGACCGGAACAATCAGGTGGGTAAGTCCGGTAACATCTTCTTCCTCGCTTCCCTCTTGGTCCTCGCGCGCATAGCCAAAGATGCGTGATGCGCCGATGTAATTGTTGGGCGTCGGCATGTTGACGATGAAATCCCGAGGAAAGAGGTCCTGAAACTCCTTCCCGGTTTCAGCGTCAGGGTGGATGAAGATGTTGGCGAACGGTGTTGCGGTATAGCCCACATAGGAAACCTGATCGAAGCTGTTGACGATCTGACGGATCTTCGAGTTGATCGCGGTCGGCTTGTGGTCAGCGTCGGCGACGCCGCCCGTAAAGCTCTGCGGGCGGGTATCTACAGATGCGTTGTCGGCTTCGTCATCGATCACGAGCAATGGCATGCCCGTAAAACGCGGCCTTCCGTGATCGTTGGAATTGGCGGTAAGGCGAATCCATTCGATTACGCCATTGAGGACGCTGGCATTCTTCTTGACGACGAGCAGCAACGGACGCCCGCCGGGGTGAACGCCGAACTGCGACATCGTTTTCCAGTTGAAGTCGCCTTTTTCGGTTCGATTGGTCGCCCAGTCGACGATAGCCGAGGGGTCAATCTGGCCGGCACCGATAACCCGCGAACTGGTCTCGCCGATCGGTACGCTGATCTTGCCGATGAATCCTTCGTCAAGCCGGATCTGCGTCTGGCTGCGCAGATTGTTGTTGAGTCCGGTCAGAACGATAATGACCTTGTAACCCGCATCGGTCGCCTTGCAGATCAGACCGGTATAGTTTCCGGTCTTGCCCGATTGAACGTCACCCACGACCATGCCGCGCCGATCAAACTTGCCCTCGTTCGCCGGATTGCCGCACAGATCGAGAATACGGTCAGTGATCCGATTGAGCGAGTTGATTGCGGGTTGAGGAAGCTGATGCCGGATCAAGTAGCTTCTGTAACGCTCCCAGAACTTCCAGCGGATATCGTCCCGGCGTTCGTTGAGCCATGGCAGGTGACTGTCGTCGGCGCGAAGTACGGATTCATCGCCGATGAAGGTGCTGAAAATCGTGCCCAGCTGCGCGATTGCCGCGTCGCGCGAGGTTTCGTTGCGCCATTCGGGAAATGCGGAGAACAGCCGATCGAGCGTTGCGCCAATCTCCTCCCTTGATAACGGAGCATCCGCTACACGCTGAGACAGTCTAAGCTGGGCCATCTGCACGAGCTCCAGCTGAAAATCTGGGTTGATCGCCATATCAGCGCGCCACCTCGTCAAGGAGCTTTCTGATCGCATCGGGATAGGATGAGAAGGGTTCGAGTGTCATCAATCGTGCGCGCGCTTCGTCAGCGCTGAGCTTCAGCGCGGTGCGCATATGATGATAGAGGGATGACAGGGCAGCGGCTTCATCGTTAGAAAGCGTCGGCCCGGCCTTCGGCGCTGTCGAATCCGCCGTCTCGCTGACATCGATCCAGATACGCTGCACCGGCACCGTTGCCTCGATGACGGCAAGCATCTCTTCAATGATCCGCCGTTTGTCGCCGACCGCATCCAGCGCGTGCCGAACCGAAGGATGGGTACGGTCGACGCGGTAGGACACGCCCCGGCTGGTGTGTACCGGCGCCCAGGCGCGGATGAGCTGTTCGCGCTGTTTGCGGCTGCCGGCACCGGCGCGCTGCGCGAAGATTTCCCGTGCATCGCGACGTACGGTTTCCGCCAGGGCTTGCAGTCGTTTGCGGAGGGATGGTGGCGGGATCGCAATCGACTTGCGAATATCCACCTTCCAGTCCTGGTCGCCGCTAGTGGGAAGGTCGAGTCTGATCCGGGCAAGGCGGTGGATGCCGTTCTGCGCCCAGCCGCGGCCGGGACCCAATCCCAGCCACCCGCCCGGGACAAGCAGGCGCTCACCCCGATAAACGAAAAAGCCTTCATGAGCCTGCCAGCCGGAAGGGCCTTCGGCTTTCCCGAACTCGGCGCTGCTCATCCGGTCGCGATGTGGCAGAACGAAGCCCTGGACCTCGATCGTGCCTCCGCTGTGCCGGATGGTTTCGACGGGTGTAGGCGCGGTTGCCTTGTGCTGCGAAATGAAAGGATCCCAGGGAATCACCTGCTGCGCTTCGTCATCACCATTGAAAGTTATGACAAGGCGCGGGTTCGCCCCTTCGATATAACGATGGAAGGTCATCGACAGATGACGTTCCACTGCCTGGGCAAGGGTATAGAATCGCTGACGATCGGTTGCATCGTCGGTGAGTTCTCTGCCCAGCATGCGATCCAGCCGGGCGATGACAACGACAGTCCCCTGAGGACAGTCCGAGAGAATATCGGCATCCTGGGCAATTTCCGCGGGCATACCCCGCAACAATTGCCAGGCATCCACATCGGCAACATGTGCCAGATCCCAATAGCGAGCCTGGATCCCACCACCCTCAATACGTGAAGCGACGGCCATCAAACTCCCTTGAGAGAGGGAGGCGGTCTTCAATCCTAGTCCAAAACGGCCAAGATCTTCGGGCTCCCGGGGCTCAAGCGGATGCCTTCCGGCAGGGCGCAACGCTTCGACCAAAGCCTTGCGATCCATGCCGCGCCCATTGTCGGTGATGCGAACTATCGAAGCGGGGCCGCGCCATTCGAAATCGACACGGACCCTGGTCGCTCCGGCAGCAATACTGTTATCGATCAGGTCCGCAACTGCTGCCGCAGGAGAATAGCCGATGCCGCGAAGAGACTCGAGCATGGCGCTCGCGCCGGGCGGAGCATGATCGAAATTCTCGTCCGGCTCGATCTCCTGTTGCGTCATGCGGTTAGGCAGCTTCGAGGTCGGTGGTATCGTCCATTGACGCGACGCCGGCATCCATCTGCCTCTTGAGCGCTTCTGCAACTACCTTGCCCAAGAGCGGCGGGACCGCATTGCCGATCTGCTTGAACGCCGCGTTCATGGCTCCGGCAAAACGGAATCCGTCCGGAAAGGACTGCAGCCGGGCGGCCTCCCTGACGGAAATCGTCCGGCTCTGATAGCTGTCGTAATGGATATGCGAATAGGTGTCCTTGCCGATATGTGCCGTCAACGTCCTGCTGGGCTTGAGCGGCTCGAGCTTCCACCATTTGTTCGGAAACTTGCCGGGATCGTAAGGCGGGACGATTGATTTCCGCAGTGCCTGCCACTGCTCAGATCCGTCATCGCGAACAGTCAGACCTTTCGAGCGAGCGGCTGCCTCGAACATCACTTCCGCAAGTTGACGCGCCTGCGGATAATCGGCGCCATGCGCCAGGGAACGGAAGATAGGAAAATCTCGCGGCGTGATGCGCACGAGATGCCCGCCAGCACCGGTTTGCGTAGCGAAGCCCGGCCAGCTGCGCATCACCTTCGCATAGTCCGGCAAGTCGCTCTTGCGCTCACGATATGGCAGAACATCGTCCAACTTGCGTCGACGCATTGTGCGGGGATCGGTTCGGTGTTCGATAATTCTGGGCAGGTCGCCAAGTGCCGCCCGCACCCCGACAGCGCGGGTCAAATCGTCCGATGGCTTGTGAACCTTGTGAAAATGAGGACTGTTCTCATCGACATACTTCAGGGCGACGCGACGGGAGCTCTCATATCCCCGTGGCAGCTCCAAGAAATGCGTAGGATCGGGAAATGCCGGATCGACACCCAACGTATTGGCGATCGCGATGATGAACAGCCGTTCGCGGACCTGAGGCACCCCGAAATAAGCGGCATTGAGGATCGTATAGGCAGCTCGATATCCCTCCTCCTCAAGCGTGTCGCAGATTTCCTCGGGCACGTTGTGGCCGCCGAAGTTCAGGATGTCCGGCACGTTCTCGATAACGATCGCGAGCGGCTGCGTATCGCGGACATAGTCGAGAAAGCGTCGATAGAGTGCAGCCCGTGGATCGGTCTGGAACGCATCCTCTTTGCCCGCAACTGCGCGGAGTTTTGATCGACCGATGCGGGCAAATGCCTGGCATGGCAGCCCCGCTGCAATGACGTCGAACGCCTGAGCGGTCGGGACATCCAGCTTGAGGTGTTCTACGATATCTTCGGCTGAGCAGCGCTCCATGTCGCGCGCGATTGCCCATGGATCATCGGCTGGGCGCTCGGCGCCAAAATTAAGGGCGTAGCTGGCCGCTGCCTCGGGATCGATTTCGACATGCGCTGCAAGAGCAAAGCCTGCAGAGGAAAGTCCGAGCGACAGCCCTCCACAACCCGAGCAAATTTCGAGCACGCGTGGCGCCGCGCCGCTGCGCAGACGCTCGGCTTTGCTGCGTCGTGTCGCCGAGCATTCAGCGGGTAGCATTGCAGACCTCGTGCGTTAGAATGTCGGTGATGATCTTGGCGTCCTTGGTTTCGCACTCCCAGATGACAACGACATTCCACCCCCCGTCTTCGAGTTCTTGCCTGACGCGGATATCTCGAGAGACGTTAGTCTGGAGTTTATTCAGCCAGAACTCAACATTCGACTTTGGTGTATAAGCGCATTTGCATCCAGTATGGCGATGCCAGTAGCAGCCATGGACAAATAGCGCGGTCTTTCGCCGGGGAAAGACCAGATCTGGGGACCCCGGCAGATCTCGACGATACAGCCGAAATCGCAAGCCCAGCCGATACGCGGCGCGGCGAACAGCGAGTTCGGGTCGGGTATTGCGACTTCCGATATTAGCCATCATCGCAGACCGCTTCTCTTGAGTCACAACATCCATCAGCGTTTTCCGGACATCAGGTGTCACCATGCCCGATTTTGACCACTGCGCTGGCAACCGCGTCCGGGGCGGATTGAATCACAGTGAGAAGTATCCGCGCTGCGCGATCGGGGCGCTTCCTTCCCTGCTCCCAATCGCGAACCGCCCCGATGGTGAACCCGAACGTGTCGGCGAATGCCTTCTGCGTCAGTCCACGTTCGCGTCTTACTGCCCGAACATCGATGTTAGGGAGACCTGCCACGACATTTACCCCGTGATTGTAAGGCATTTTGCAAACCGAGCGTCTAAGTGTTCTATGTTCGTACTATACGGCTTAGCCGTAGTTGATGCAAGGGGCTCGTAATAGAGCATCCATACCGATTGGAGCTTGGTCAATGAGCGTACGACCTATCGCGTCAGCCGGACCTAAGTGGAGATTGCGGATCGTTCGGCCTTGGCTAAGTTGGCCGGCGTACAAACAGCGGTTTAGCGTCCGTGGAGGATGATAGCGGACTGTTCAAATTGTCCAACTTAACCGACACCGGGCAAGACGGCCTGAGCACAGGGATCAAATGGTTCACATCCCGCGGCCGTTTCGCGCTTTCTGCAGCAGGGCGAGCCTTTGCTGCCAAGCTCGAGCATCTGCTAAGACCAGCTCCATCTCGGGTGCCGCGCTCGCAGAAGCGCCCTTCATCTCGGTTTTCCTCAAGAGATCGTAAGCAAGACGTTGTTGTTCCTCAACACGCCGTTCGCGACGCGCTTGGCGCCAAGCGGTCCAAGCAGCCTCATCAATCTCTGCCTGGAAAGCGCGTGCGACACCCGCCATGTCTTCCTGGCGCGCCAAACGCGTTTGCTCGACCTCGTCCCCGGCAGTGCGGGCTTGATCAAAAGGCCTCATCACAAGTTCGATCGACCGGGCGCGTTCTTGGTTTAGCAGCGAAGCCGTTCTTCGAGACTGGTTCATCTTGACCGTTTGTCGAATGCTCAACTGGAGTTCGAGTAGGCTTTCAGTCAGTGCGCCGTCGGACAGCACAGGACGCGTTGTCGACGTGCTTAGATTGGCAGTTGCTCGGAGGGTTTCGACCGTCTGCGGATCGCGCCCGGATACAGGGCGCCTTTTCGCCAGTAGGGTCGATAGCTCGCCTAACTTTTTCAGCCCGATCCGTTGATCACAGCGCTGCGCCTGAACCTCCGCTGCCAAGGCGGGCTTCAAAAGGCAGGTACGCGCCAACTTTTCCAGGATCGCCAGGAGATCAGGACGGCTGTGTCCGATCGGCCCATCTTCACTGCGAGGAAGCGTGGCAATCCTCATCTGCATTGCGCGTAGAGCTCGTTGCCGCCGATTATTGCTCTGCGCCTCAGCATGCACGTGTTCAATCCGGCGCGCGACGACATCCAGACGATGAGCATATGCGTTCGCCTGCTGCAGGCCGACCGACACTTCATTGCGAGCGACACGTTCGGCGTTGTGCGCGACCACATGTACGTCCTCACCAGAACGGTACGCAGCGGTGCGCGCAGGGCCGACATGGGTCTGGCGAACCGCATTCAGGCCGCGGTCCCGATAGCTCTGATGCGTATACAGGTTCGGCAAACCCGCGCTGCGGGAAGCAAGGTTCATTTGTGCAGCGGCCACTGCACGCAGCCGACGTAAACCGACCGCGTCATCCAGCCCGGTCATCTTCTCCTGCGCGATTAGCCACTCATGATCACCCAGGCGCTCAACCGGCCGCGTCGAAAAGCAGATATGAACGTGATAATTGCGCTGATCGCCATCAGGATCCGGCGCGTGAATTGCCGCAACGTACGGCAACCCCAACCTCGCGAACTCACGCTCGCAGAAGCGGTTTATCATCTCGTGGCGCTGATTGGCGCTAAGTTCATGCGGGAGATTCCAGATGATGCGCATCTGCACTTTTGCATTGGCGCGATAGGCCTTCTCGACTTCTTCAAGCGCCCGCCAGCAATCAGCGATTTCGTGCCGGGTTTCTCCCATGTTTGAGATCAGCGGTCCGTCGGGCTGCTCCAGCGCGTCGGCACGTAAGATATAGCGTGCATGATCAACCGAAAGCCCGCTGCGCCAGTTCTTGGATTTGAAGCCTTGATAACTCGTCAGAAACGTAATCGCGACACGACCGCGCGCATCCTTAAGTGGCGCGACATAGGCGCGAAACGCACGTTTCTGAGTCTTTGCGCTCTTCGAAATCTGAGCGCGCGCCGCCCCGCCCGGTTGCCGCCGGCGCGATGTTTTCGCTTTGACATGGATTGGTTTGCCCCAGCTTCTTTGGCGCATTTCCGCTTCGACGGCCCGATCGGCCTGACGAAAGTCTCGCGCCGCCTTGGAGGCTGCTCGCTGGCGCAATGACGCGACCTGCCTCGCTGCATTTGCCATGGTGCGATCCGCCGCCAATGCTTTGCGATCAGCCTTCCCCGGGGCCATCATGAGCTTAAAAACGCGGGCATCCGCCCGCGCCCAAATCCCACCTTCCGATGCTACCATCATACCGCTTCTCCTGCTGGAAAGCCGTTCTGAAAAGACAGGTGGGGGATCGAAAGCGCAGAGCCGTTGTCGCCAGACAACATTTCCTTCGCATCCCCCACCTACTCTTCACCCTTCTGCTCGCTTTCCATGGATCGCAGCATAGGGAGGGCAGCGAGACAAAACTGCGCGGGTAACTAGGTGCGGGAGCCCCCACCTCAGCGTCTGTCTGATCATTGATCGAAATCGCAAAATTCCGCGTTTACGCGAAAGCCGAGTTACCCGCTCAGTTTTTAGCCTGCGCCCGGAGCATGGATTGCTTCTCAACGACTGAGGAGCACCGCAGATGCAATTTGATAAGACCGATCGACGCCGTCAACAGCGACTTCAAAAAGCCAAGATCGCTGCGGAACGGCTGAGTGAGAAGATCAAAGAACTTAAGGCGCGAGAACGTGAAGCACGCGCAGCTATCCGCGCCGGTACCGCACGCCATGAGACCTGGCACCGCATGGCGCTTGCGTATCCGGAGCGTCTTGCGGGATTCCACGGCGAGTTGGCTTCGGCACGCATGTATCTGAGCCATCTTCGTATGACTGACTATGTCCATGCGGTCGCAGAGTTTGATCGACCAGGACGCACTAAGGTCGACGTCGAACTCGCCGCAGTCCTGGAAAATCGCGAAGAATGGACACGCCAAGGCGAACGCCTTGTTCTCGAACGGGCTCGCCTCGATTATGAGGCCGAGTGCGCGAGTTTCGATGCCCGGCGCGCCGACATGACGAAGTCCGATGACTGGCGCGCCAAGCGCCCAACGGCACTGCAAGGTTTCCTGATCGAGCGCATCGCGCATTACCTTGAGATCGACGCGCCGCATGGCCTCAGCCGGGGCCAAGCCGCAGACTGGATCCGCCACCACGGCGGCAATCTGCGCCTTCGCAACAGCGCCTTGGAAGACTGAGCCATGGTCGAGAATGAAGAACGCGAATTCATGGCTGCAGATGGCCCGTTCACATTCGGCAATCTGAAGCTGCTCCAGCTCCAGATTACGCAAACGCTGGGCTGGCTGAAAGACGCCGGAGTTCGTTTCGAGCAGAACCGTGACGAAAAATCGCGAACCGACATTCAAGAACTTACGGCCTTGCTGTTGGAATTTCTCGAATTCGAAGCCAAGTGGCTGCGCGCCGTTAACGCAGAGGCAATGGAAATGGAGGATGAACTTGTTGCGCTGATTGGCAAGCTCTAGAGATGAGTGACAACTATGACTGGTTACATAGATGTCTGGAGCGAGCTCGAAATTGTCGCCAGCCACGTGAAATTGCACGAGACTGGCGATCCCACGATGGTCGCAACGGCGGCAGAGTTGCTGCTGCCGGGCTGGGATTACGCACTCGATATCTCTAGGCTGGATCCGCCACGCGTCGGCGTGTGGCGGGCCCCCCACCTGAACATTTTGATCGACAAGTGCGAGGCTCAAGGAGCAGCGATCCTCTCCTTGGATATGGACGTCGATGAGATCGCGTCAGGCCTCTGGCGTCAATTGCGGATCCACCCAGATTGCTGTCCGGCACACTCTGTCAGCGATGGCGATCCGTTCCTTGTCTCAGCAAGTCCAGATGCGGAACGTGGTGAAGGTCGAGACGTGTTCATCCGGTCGCTCGTTGGCCACACGGTCCGCGATGCGGCTGAGTATTTGGCTGATCTACTTCACCGGGAACCAGAACTCGGACGCCTCGTCCTGGCGAAAGACCTGGAGGGTGCGCTTAATCGATCGCCGCAATTGGAAGACGACAAATGGCCAGCTGTCACTCAAAAACGTTGGAAGCGCACCCAGAAAGGCCTCGACCTCGTTCCGCCCATTTACTTCCTCGCGCTACTCTACGAACTCGCGCGCCTTGCCCAAAATCACGCGGCGCTTCTCGCCCTATCGTTTGACTGGCGTGGCAATGAGGTTTCCGTTGCCGACCTGAAGCGGGAGATGACCGGTTTAGACGAAGTGCAAAAGCCATCACTGCTAGCTGACCGGCTGATGAAGCTGGCTTCGCTGCAGACGACTGCAGCTATCCCTCCACAAACTCTGCTGGAAGGGCTGGCCCCCGACAGACAGTTTCGCTGGATCCGAAACCGATTGGATAGACTGCATCAAGGCTTTGATGAATACGGCAAGACCTTCGCAGATCGACTTTTTGACACGATGCCAAAAGCACAGCCGGCGCGCGTCGCAAGGAAGGTCAGCAACCACTCCTTTCTGCGACCCCAGAAACGTGAGGGCCAGGGAGAATCCCTGCGCAAGGATCTCGCGGCGACCTACTGGTCGCTAAGCTGGCGCAACCACGCAGCGGTTGGGCTGATAATGATTGCCGAACAGGCGCGGGCTTGGAACCGTACGTTTCGTAATGCACGTTCTGGCCCCGTAAATCTTAGACGCGCATCTTCCCCCACCGGCAGAGACCATTCTCTCGACCAGGCGGCTGCCACAATCGCTCACTTTTGGCTCGAAAGTTATTCGATGGGAGCTTTGCGAACGGCGCTCAGACCGGTCATTGAAGGACAACTGAGGGCTGGGCGAGACAAGGGCCTCCGCTTCACAGATCCTTCAACTCTGGATTGTCTCGTGAACGAAGCGGCTGAAGAACTGGAAGTTCTTGCAATGCACAGCAAATTTGGAGGAAAATTTTGCCAGGCAGCCAGAAGAGTGATGCACCGGCTGCCGCCAGCAGGTGCGGAGGGATATACTGCGTTGTATCACCCTCACCTTTGGCTTGACCGCCACGGCGACGATCTGTCCCATTACGCTGCACGAGTGTCGCGGGAGCCGAAACGCGGCACGCCTGCGTACATAAAACGCCGTGTGGTCGCCCGCGCACGTTACGCTGGCGCAGGTGGCCATTTCCGAAACTCGTTAGTTCCGCTGGCTAAAGCGCCCGACAGCGATGTTGATCGTCGCATCGCTGTGCGCGCCGCTCAGTTCCTTGCGATGACAGTCGCATCATCAGCGTTGGAGCCGATGCGGGCCGTCCTCCGTCGCAGATGACGAAAAGGCACTCCTCGTCGCAAGAGATGACGGTACTAGGTTCTTCGAGACTGTCCTCGTAGGCACAATGTACCGTCATCCCCGCTTTAACCTGCAGCCTCCGTTATGGAGGCTACCGGCCGACGGAAGCACGCAGCCGTTATCGGCAGACGCAGCAGCAAGGTCGCATCGTGGGAACCGGAGAAGCTGTTATTTAAGCTTCGCAATGGCGTCGCGCATGTGTTCCACACCAACCGTTGCATACCGCTGTACCATACGCAGCGATTCCCAGCCTCCCCACTGCTGGATGGTTATGAGATCGATGCCGGCCATAACGCAATGAGAGGCCCAATGGTGCCTCCAATCATGCACGGTGAAATCAGTGATCCCTGCCTTGGTACACGCGGTCGCGTGTGCGGACCGGAGGGGATTCCCTCCCGGAATGGGCGCTTTGCGAGTATCCTGAAAAGGTTTGCCTAAACGGTTCAAGAAAACATGGCCGCCCTCTGGCTTGCCGCGAGCTTCCCAAAGTGACTGAAGCGCCTCATTTACCCGTGGATGCTGCGGCACATAGATCGTGGTGTCGGTCTTGCGGTAGTCGAACGTGATCCTCTCGTCGATCATATCGACGCCCTGCACACCCCACTGGATTTGCAACGCGTCTTGCGTCCGAGGGCCGTGGAAAGCCAACATCAGGATGATGGGTTGAACATGCTTGGGATAGCTCGCTATCAACCGATCACGTTCATCCAAGCGCAGCCATCTAACCCGCTGATTTTTGAACTTGATGGGAGGAATCTTGCATGGAGCAACCCCATACAGTTCGTTGTGCGCGTTCACGGCCGCTTGGAAAAGCGCACGATACCGATCTTGGCCGGCAAGCGCGTGACTTGAAAGATAGGCGCTTCGAAATGTCTCCCACGCCTTGCGCGTGTCCCGCAGGCTCATATCTCCGACGTGGCTATTGAGCACTCCTATGCGCAGAACGTCCGAAGGGTGCGGACGCTTAGCCTTGTTCAGATATGTCGAGAATGCATCTGCCAACACACCATCCGCGACCTTGGCGGCCGGGCCGAAGAGCAGTTCGTTACGCAGTTCCATCTCGTACTGCGCCATCACGTGGGACGCAGCATCCTTGTCACTTGTTCCTGTACTGAATTCTTTGACGGCGATGGTTTGCCGGTTGAGCGACACCGAGCCACGGATGTAGTATATCCCGGACTTACCCCGGGTACGGAGTGAGAGCACGTCATTTTCTCCATGAGTTGATCGACCAGCGCCTGGGAGGCGCGCAGTTGGCCGCCGACGTTCAGATACTGAACGCCGTGTTTCTTGAATGTCCGGCGCATCCACCTGCGTGGATCGGCGCTCCGGACTTGAAGCTGATCAGCGATTTGCTCAGGCGTGAGCAGACGCTGCCGACCTGGCCAGGGGGCCGCTCGGCTCTCATCGAGATCACACGACGACGGGAGCGCAGCGTCGACTTGGTCGACATCACGCCCCGAGCGACGTGCACTCGGCTCAACAGATGACGGTGGATCCGCCATGCTGGCCTGTGGTGACGGCTCGGCTCGCGCCGACGGCACCGCCACGTCCGTATGGCCAGCAGCCACGGACGCGGGATCTTTACTCGACATAGGGAGAACCTAGGAGTCGGCGCAGCAGGTTCCCGACCTAGCACCAGACGACGGTCGGAAACCTGCTCGCGCATCAGCTGGATCGAGCTCGCCTGGCCGGCCACCCGCTCCAAAACTCGGTGGGCGCCAGTCATGATTCTAGGAGCGCATGCGCTGAACGACGAATCGAAAAATTCGGCCCCTGTCCCAAAATGGGCGTGCCCAGAATTTGCCCAAATTTGTCGGATTTTGTTCCGTTTTTGTGGGCAAATGGCTCTATCGGTGTGTGCTGCCAGCTCATGCCCAAGACGCAAAAAAACCCCGGATAGCCGCAGCTTTTCGGGGTTTTTCATGGTGGGCGTGGCAAGGATTGAACTTGCGGCCCCTGCGATGTCAACACAGTGCTCTACCACTGAGCTACACGCCCACTCAGAGAGGAGTGGCCCTTACGCAAGCCTCGGATTCGGTGCAAGCGATAAGTGGCAAAATATCATTGAAGCTCTTGCGCTGTCACCCGATCGAACATGCGATCGACCTCCAGAACCAGGTCACGCAGGTGGAAGGGCTTGGAGAGAACCTTGGCCTCAGGGGCTACTCGCCCTGCGCGCAAGGTCACGGCAGCAAAGCCTGTGATGAACATCACGCGGGTTTGCGGCGCCACTGAGGCGACATGCTGGGCGAGCTCGATGCCGTCCATTTCCGGCATCACAATATCCGTAAGCAGCAGATCGAAGCTCTGCTCCTCAAGGATCGGGAGCGCGGCTGTCCCGCGATCGACGGCGACTACTTCATAGCCGGATCGCTCCAATGCGCGGCTGAGATATTGCCGCATCGAATCATCGTCTTCCGCTACCAGGATGCGAATCATGTCCGCCTCGGCTCCCGTTTCGTTACGTCATGCACGCAAACAGCCCATGGATGATGGTCTGCCCTTGGCCTCATGGGGGTTCTTATGCGACAAGCGATTAAGATTTTCCATCGCGACGCAAAATTTGCCGTCGATAAATGCGCTGGACGCGAGAATGCTGGAGAAGGTTTGAGAGCCACGCCAACCCAGACGCATGACGCTTTTTTTCGCTTTGGCGCAGTGGGCGCGCATGGCCCGCTGTTGTTCGCGGTGCCGCATGCTGGCCGCACCTATCCATCGGACGATCTGGAGCGCGCCCGCGTTGGGCTGGACGTGCTCGCGCGGCTGGAGGATCGCTTCGCTGATCTGTTGATCGACGACCTGCTGGAGCAGGGCTATCACGCCATCGTTGCCCAGCAGCCCCGCGCAATCATCGATCTTAATCGGGACGAGCGTGAAGTCGATCTGCGCGGCATCAGCGGCGCTCCGTGGAGCTTTCGGGGGCAATCCAGCGCCAAGCTGCGCGGGGGGCTTGGACTGATCCCGGAACGGCTCGCGTCGGCCGGCGATCTTTGGAAGACCCCCCTGCCCTACGAGGCCCTCTGCAGGCGCATCGCGCGCATTCACCGGCCCTATCATGACGCCCTCTCCGCCGCGCTCAATGCGACTCAGGCGCGCTATGGGTGTGCGCTGTTGATCGATGTGCATTCCATGCCGCCCCTGCGTGAGACCGGCACGGGAAGGCCGACTCCGCAAGTGGTCATCGGGGATCGGTTCGGCAGCAGCGCGACGGCGCGCCTCACCGACTTGTGTGCCGACCTGATCACGCGGCGCAATATCGCTGTGGCGATCAACACGCCCTACTCCGGCAACCACATCTTGGAGCGACACGGGCGGCCCGAGCGCGGCATTCATGCCATCCAGATAGAGTTCGACCGGGCGCTTTATCTCGATGAAAGCCTTATGCAGCCGGGCGTTGGCCTCCCCGATCTCCAGCAATTGCTGAGCGACCTTGCGCTTGCGCTGACTTGCGAACTGGAAGGCTCCGGCCTGCCGCTGGCCGCCGAGTAAACACCCAAGCACATAAAAAACCACCCCATGCGATACGCACGGGGTGGCCAAGGTTCAGGGAGGAGACGTCCCAAAAGGGTGGGACGCCCACGCCACGGCTCGAAAGGGGGAACAAGCCTTGGCGTACTCACTAAGTAGGCGAGGCAATTACCCTTTTCAAGTGAAACCACCCCGCCCCCTGACGAATATTTGACTAAGTCCAGTTCACCATAAGCAAACTGGCGCAGTCTTGGCTCAGCTGATCTGGAAAGCCGGCACCGGGCCGAGGCCCAGCTTGCGCTGGTTAAAGAAAAGCTCGCGCATGCCCTGGAGCGAGAAGAGATGGGCGTGCAGTAGGGGCAACGCGCCGCTCTGATTGAACTTGCGGAGCTGATCGCCACGCAGTTCGCGCAGTTTCTCCTCGTTGACCATCTGGAAGCCGCGATAAACGAATGGCTGATCGGAGTCGGGGATCTGAATGCTCAGTTCGCCTTCCATCAGCAGATCGGCTTCCTGCAGTTCCTTCACGAACTGGCCGGTGCGCATCGCGGCTTCTTCAAACTGCTGGCAGAAGTTGAGCAAGTCCTTCGTCAGATCGCTTGCTTCGCCATTCTCGATGAGCGGACGGCCATCTTCATATTCGCCGATGAACTCGCAGGTCGGATCGAAGCAGAGGGAAAGCTCGTCCGACTGGGGATTAATCCGCACCAGCATCCAGGGATAGCGGCGGATATAGGCTGGCACATAGCCATCCTCGCGACGCAGCTTGCCTTCTTCGTCGACCAGCGTGTTCACGCCCTCGTTGAGGCCCATCAGCGCCAAGGGAACCGGGTTCGGGCCGCTGGAAAAAACGATGGGCAGGAAGCGCTGGCACTGGGCGAACTCATCGAGCGTGAGCGGGACGGCATGCACGCCAACGATGTGAGGCGCGGCATCATAATTGCGCAGCGTATATTTGCTGTGCTGCTCGGCGTTGAGCGGCATCAGATCGTTATAAAGCAGTGGCAAATTCTGTGCTTGCGGCGCGCTGGCCATGGCATCGGTCTCCTGAACGGGCTTTCAACAGCACTCACCCCCGCGGCTGCGCTGAACGAGGCCCGGCCATAATGTCGTCAACCTACCTAAGCAAGGGGCACAAGCTTGCCCGGATTAAACAGACCCAGCGGGTCAAGCGCCTGCTTGATCGCGCGCACAGCGTGGAGCTGCGCCGGTGACGTAAGGCGCGCGAACTCATCTATCTTCATCTGTCCGATGCCATGCTCGGCCGAGATCGAGCCGCCCATTGCGACAACCTGATCATTGACGAAGCGCGTTGCCTCCAGCCCGCGCGTGACCAGCCAGTCCGCGCCCCTGCCCACGCCTTGCCCATAAGGCGCGCGTACATGGAAATGGACGTTACCATCGCCCAGATGACCGAAGGATGATGCCGTTGCGCCGGGGAACTGCGTTTCACAGGCGGCAGCAGCTTCGAGCATGAAGCGCGGCATTGTCGCGATCGGCACGCTGATATCGAATTGCAGCGCTGGGCCTTGAGCGCGCTCGGATTCAGAGGCGCTTTCCCGGATCTTCCAGAAAGCTTCGGCCTGCGTCTCATTGGCTGCAATGGCTGCATCCAGCAGCAGACCCTGCTCGAACGCTTCGGCCAGCACCGCTTCCATGCGGGATCGGGCATCATTGCCTTCTTCCAGGCTCGCCAAATCAATCTCGATCAGCGCATTCCATGGCGTCACCGTGTCGATCGGCCTGCGCGTTCCGGGAATCACGTTGAGGATGAAGCCGAGCGTATCAGCGGCGATCACTTCAAAGCCCTCCACGATGGGCCCGAGGCGCGCCTCCATGAAGCGCAGCAGATCGAGCGCCTGCGCGGGGCCTGCCACGCCGACCCAGGCGACAGCGCGATCGCCAATCGCCGGAGCGAGCCGCAAGCTGGCCGCCGTCACGATGCCGAGCGTTCCCTCTGCGCCAACCATCAGCTGCTTGAGGTCATAGCCACGATTGTCTTTCTTGAGCGCGGCGATCCCATCATAGATGGAGCCATCCGGCAGCACGGCTTCAATGCCTTCCACGAGCGCGCGCATGGTGCCGTGACGGAGCACCTGCGTGCCGCCAGCATTGGTGGAAATGAGCCCACCGACCGTCGCAGAGCCCTTTGCGCCAAGGCTGAGCGGAAAGCGGCGGCCCACGCCCGCTGCCGCCTCATGCAAGGTGGAGAGGATGACGCCCGCCTCACACACCGCAAGGTTGGCGTCGGCATCGAGGCTTTTGATCGCGTTCATGGCGCGCAGCGAGAGGATGAGCGCGCTGCCATCCGCCGGGGGCGTCGCGCCGCCGACCATCGAGGTATTGCCACCCTGCGGAACCAGCGCCACGCGATGCTCATTGGCGCAGCGGACCATTGCCGCCACCTCCTGCGTCGAGCGCGGCACCAGCAGGCCAACTGCCTCACCGCGATATTTGCCACGCCAATCCTGCAGCCATGGCGCGATCAGGTCAGGATCTTCTATGAAGCCGCGCGGTCCAGCGATCGCGCGGAAGGCATTGAGAGCGTCATCTGAAATCATGGAGCCTTTATGGAGGGCATTAGGCGGCTTTGCCAGCCTCCTGCACCACGGCCCGAACGATCAATCGTCAATTAATCGACTGTTCAAGCGCGGCGCCCTAGGGCATGAAATCGCCTGAGGTCTGATCATTGCCATTTTTTGCGTCGCTCATCGCTTTGCCTTTATTGCTGTCCGGAGCGAGTGACCCGGCTCGCCTGATCGGTAGCCGGTTGGTGAGTGTTGAACAGCGCATCGAGCTGGCCCAGCTTTCCATCGAGCAGCGCGTCATCATCCGCATCCCCAATATGCCGGGCCGCGCGGCAGGCGTGTTGACCGACGCACCCCCGGTCGAGATTCGGTGGAAAGAAAGCAAAGGGCCCCGCTGCGTTCCACTTGGCGTCATTCGTGCCGCTGCGGCGACAAGGGAAGGCGGCGTTACGATGGTAGTGAACCGGCGCGAGCGCTACCGGGCGCATCTCAATCGCTCTTGCAGAACGGCGGATTTCTACGCCGGCTTCTATATCACGCCCAATAAGGATGGCGTGCTGTGCGCGGAACGGGATGTGATCCATGCGCGCAACGGCTCGGTTTGTGAGATTGAGAAGTTTGGGCGATTGACTCCAGAGGATTGAATATCGCGCCGATATGATCGGCCGCTCAGCAACAGGGAATGCGGCTCCCTACAGTGCAGTGAGTTTTACCGATGTTTGGGAAAATGGTGCGCCCGGAACGATTCGAACGTCCGACCCTCAGATTCGTAGTCTGATGCTCTATCCAGCTGAGCTACGGGCGCTTACCAATTTTCACGGTGCCAGTGGCTCCGTGGAGAGGCGCAGATAGTCGGGGGTGCCGATTGTGGCAACCCCCTTTTTGCCCTTTTATGACACTATCTTTTAGCCAAAACTCGACACTGGCCTCAGCCTTTGTTTGCGAGCGCTGCCTGCGCAGCCGCCAAGCGGGCGATCGGCACGCGATATGGCGAGGCGCTCACATAATCGAGGCCGGTCTTCTCGCAGAAGGCGATGGAAGCTGGATCGCCGCCATGCTCGCCGCAAATGCCAAGCTTGATGTCCGGGCGGGTCGCCCTGCCCCGCTCCACCGCGATTTCGATGAGCTGGCCGACGCCCTCAACATCGAGCGTGACGAAGGGATCGCGCGCGAAAATGCCCTTGTCGACATATTGAGTGAGGAAGCGGCCCGCATCGTCACGGCTGATGCCGATGGTGGTTTGCGTCAGATCATTGGTGCCGAAGGAGAAGAATTCGCCAACCTCGGCAATCTCGCCTGCCTTCAGCGCTGCGCGGGGCAGCTCGATCATGGTACCGACGAGATACTCCACCGTTTCGCCTCGCTCGACGAACACTTCCTTGGCGACCTTGTCGACCAGATCCTTCATCAGCTCCAGCTCGCGACGAGTCGCAACCAGCGGGATCATCACCTCGGGAATCGGCGCGTCGCCGCTCTGCTTGGCAACGTCGAGCGCCGCCTCGAAGATGGCGCGGGCCTGCATCTCGTAAATCTCGGGATAGGTGACGCCCAGACGGCAGCCGCGATGGCCGAGCATCGGGTTGAACTCATGCAGTTCGGCAGCGCGGCGCTTGAGGGTTTCGACGCCAACGCCAGCGGCAGCGGCCACATCGGCAAAGTCTGCATCCTCATGCGGCAGGAACTCGTGCAGCGGCGGATCGAGCAGGCGGATTGTGACGGGAAGCCCGGCCATTTCCGTGAAGATCGCCGTGAAATCCGCGCGCTGTTCTGGCAGCAGCTTGGCGAGCGCCTGACGACGGCCAGCCTCGGTATCGGCCAGGATCATCTCACGCACGGCGGTGATCCGCGCGGCATCAAAGAACATATGCTCGGTGCGGCACAGGCCAACGCCCTCCGCGCCAAATTCCCGCGCAACGCGGCAATCGAGCGGCGTCTCGGCATTGGCGCGCACCTTGAGGCGGCGCACGCCATCGGCCCACACCATCAGCGTGCCGAAATCACCGGCCATTTCCGGCTGAACGGTGGGCACTTCGCCCGCCATCACTTCGCCGGTCGCGCCGTCGATCGTGATGATCTCGCGCTCCTTGAGCAGGCGATCACCAATGCGCATCAGGCGATTGGCACTATCGATAGAGATGCTGCCGGCGCCCGAGACGCAGGGGCGTCCCATGCCGCGCGCAACAACAGCGGCGTGGCTCGTCATGCCGCCGCGTGCGGTGAGGATGCCCTTGGCCGCGTGCATCCCGTGAATATCTTCAGGGCTGGTCTCGATGCGCACGAGAATGACCGATTCGCCCTGCTCGTTGAGGCGCTCGGCGGTCTCGGCATCGAACACGATCTGGCCTGAGGCTGCGCCCGGCGAGGCTGGCAAGCCCTTGGTCAGCACATCGCGCGGTGCATCAGGATCGAGCGTTGGGTGCAGAAGCTGATCGAGCGCGTTGGCATCGACACGGGCGACGGCTTCCTCGCGCGTGATCAGGCCTTCGCTGGCCATATCCACGGCAATCTTGAGCGCAGCCTTGGCGGTGCGCTTGCCCGAGCGGGTCTGGAGCATCCAGAGCTTGCCCTGCTGCACCGTGAACTCAATATCCTGCATGTCCCGATAATGGGTTTCGAGCAGGTCGAACACCTTGGCGAGTTCGCCATAGACGGTCGGCAGCGCCTCTTGGCCGTGCCGAAACGGACCCTAC
>CAMLFF010000012.1 GCA_946479185.1 uncultured Sphingobium sp. | reverse complement strand
ACCGACAACGATAACATCAAAGGCTGTGTGAACGTGCATCGGCATTGCAATAGAGTGGGCGACGCAGTGGGTCAAAGCATCATAAGCGCGATTGCTGTTCCACGTGGAACAATCCGCTGAGGCGGTTATTTTCCGATGCAGAAACCGCTGAACAACTCGTCTAACATCGACTCAGTTGTCGCGTTACCCGTGAGTTCATCGAACGCGCTCAAAGCCTGTCTAAGGCATTCACCGATCAATATCTCGTCTCGCACCATGGCTGCCATGCGTAACGCTTCTTCCACGCGGCGCAGGACGACATGCTGACGTTCCGAAAGTGCGAAATCTCCAGGTGCAGGCAAGAGCGACGCCGCCTCGGTGCAGAGCCGATCAATCACTGCATCAACGCCCTCACCCGACATAGCGGAAACAGGGATCCCGGCACCAGCGGGACGATCACGCAAATCCGCTTTTGAATGGATTTGAATAGCCACTCCGAGAGTCTCGGGCAGTGCCTCATTCTCACCCAGCCACAATATGATATCCGCTTGAGAAATCAGCGCCTCGGCACGTCCAATGCCGATCTTCTCGATTTCCTCATCGGTCGCGTGAAGCCCCGCAGAATCCGCTATGACAAATGGAACGCCGTGAAATGAAATCGCCGCTTCAATAATGTCACGCGTCGTTCCTGCATGGGGCGAAACAATCGCTGCATCCCGGCCCACCAGTGCATTGAACAGAGACGATTTCCCCACATTGGGCGGGCCACCAATCGCCACCCTTATGCCATCCTTCAACCGAGCAGATGTCGGCTTGGCCAGCTGCCGTCCGATGTCTGCCGCAACGATGTTGGACCGCTCCAATATTTCGGACAGGGCTTCGCCATTGGAGACATCATCTTCGTCCGCGAAATCAAGCTGCGCCTCGATCTGCGCAGCGGCCCGGCGGAGCGCCTTTGTCCAATCGGCGATCTTGCTCGAAAGCCCGCCTCCGAACATTGCCATCGCGGCTCGTCGCTGGAGCACCGTCTCGGCGGCGACCAAATCGCCCAACCCCTCAATGCCTGCAAGATCGATTTTTCCATTCAGGAATGCGCGGCGGGTGAACTCCCCCGGACCCGCTTTTCGTAACCCTGGGAGGCCAGCCAAGGCGGATTCCACATCCTGCACAACGGCGCGGGAGCCATGACAATGTAGCTCCACCTGACCTTCTCCGGTCTCCGTGCGGGGTCCCGGAAAACAGATGAGCAAAGCCTCATCAAGCAATTCACGCGTCTGCGGATGAAATATCCTGCGCAGACCGGCCTGTCTTGGCGCCGGTAGCGCACGGTCGGTTACCGCTCGGGCTGCCTCAAGAGCCGCTGGTCCGCAGATGCGTATAACCGCAATGGCGGCCGGAACCTGACCGCTGGATAGCGCGAAAATCGTGTCTCGGTCGGCCATTGATCAAGCTCAGGACTGGGCCCTAGCCGTCCTTCTTGCCAGCCGCGCCAGAAGCACCGATGCCGATATCCATCATGCTGGAGAAAAGCTTCATGCCCGCATCGCCCAGCGGCGAGAGGCCACGGAACATCTTTTCCATCTGCTCCAGATTGCCCTGCCCGCTCATCGTATCCAGCATGGACTGGATATAGAGATCATGGATCGGCTTGAGATCCGGCAGACCCAGAAAGCCGCGGGCTTCCTCGGGTGTGCATTCAACATCAACCGTGAATTTCATGACAAGTGGCTCCGCCTGATCAGTACGGCCAGCATGCCGCATCCTGCTGCAATTAGCCAGCGGTGGATAGGTGATGCGCCTGCTGAGCCGCTCGGCCTGTAAAATCAAAACTCCCGCGCCTGCACTCAAGCGCGGGAGTTGTAACTTGTCAGCGCAGGAGCTGCAGCAGGCCGATCTCCTGATCGGTGATTCCGGTGTAGATCATCGACCCCGCAACATAGACGATCACAATGAGGCCGATCCATGCGATCCAGCGATAACGCTCGATATATTTGGCGATGATATTGGCAGCAACGCCCATCAGGCCGACCGCGAAGACCAGGCCGATCATCAAAATGCCCGGATGGTCACGCGCGGCGCCAGCCACTGCCAGCACATTGTCGAGGCTCATGGATACGTCGGCGACGGCAACGGCCCAGGCCGCGCCGGCAAAGCTCTTGGCTGGCCGCAGACCGCTGCTTTCGTCGCCCTCAACCTCAGGCGAACCAGTGCTTTGGCCAAAACCATGCCCGATTTCGCGGTACATCTTCCATGCAACCCAGAGCAGCAGCACGCCGCCTGCGAACACGAGGCCGATGACCTGCAGAAGCTGGGTGACGACCAGCGCAAAGGCAATGCGCAACACCAGCGCAGCGATAATGCCGATGAAGATGACTTTGCGGCGCTGATCAGCTGGCAAGCCAGCCGCGAGCGCGCCGATAACGATGGCGTTATCGCCCGCCAGCACGATATCGATCAGCAAAACCTGCCCAAAGGCAAGCCAGGCGCTCGCGCTTCCAGAGAAGAGGTTGCCGATATCGGCGACGATATGGGACCAGATATCCGTCATGGCTTGGCGCTATCCTGGCTTAGTTATTGATTCATCGTGGCAAAGAAGTCTTCATTTGTCTTAGAATCCTTCATCTTGTCCAGCAGGAATTCCATCGCGTCGATCGTGCCCATCTGCATGAGAATGCGGCGAAGCACCCACATTTTAGAGAGCTTGTCCTTCTCGACCAGCAGCTCTTCCTTACGCGTGCCGGACTTGCCGACATCGAGCGCCGGGAAGATGCGCTTATCGGAGACCTTGCGATCAAGCACGATTTCCGAGTTGCCGGTGCCCTTGAACTCTTCGAAGATCACCTCGTCCATGCGGCTGCCGGTATCGATCAGCGCTGTTGCGATGATGGAGAGCGAACCGCCCTCCTCAATGTTACGCGCCGCACCGAAGAAGCGCTTGGGGCGCTGGAGCGCATTAGCATCCACACCGCCGGTCAGCACCTTGCCAGAGCTTGGCACGACCGTGTTGTAAGCGCGGCCAAGGCGCGTGATGGAATCAAGCAGGATGACGACATCCTTCTTATGCTCCACCAGACGCTTGGCCTTTTCAATCACCATCTCGGCGACCTGAACGTGGCGGGTGGCAGGCTCGTCAAAGGTGGAGGAGACGACCTCACCCTTCACGCTGCGCTGCATGTCGGTCACTTCCTCAGGGCGCTCATCGATGAGCAGCACCAGCAGGAACACCTCTGGATGATTGTCCGTAATTGCCTTGGCGATGTTCTGAAGCAGCACCGTCTTACCAGTGCGCGGCGGCGCGACGATCAGCGCGCGCTGGCCTTTGCCCTGCGGCGCGATGATGTCAATCACGCGGGCGGACTTGTCCTTGATCGTGGGATCAAGCGTATCGAGCCGCAGCTTTGAATCGGGGTAAAGCGGCGTGA
Source organism: uncultured Sphingobium sp. (assembly GCA_946479185.1). Next base: position 19,581 of record CAMLFF010000012.1, on the reverse strand, counting down.
GGTTATCAAAGTTGACGCGATGACGAACCACATCGGGATCATCGAAGTTCACCGAAACCAGCTTGGTCAGTGCGAAGTAACGCTCGCCATCCTTGGGCGCACGAATTTCACCCTCGACCGTATCACCAGTCCGCAGGCCGAATTTGCGCACCTGATTGGGAGAGATATAAATATCGTCCGGGCCAGCAAGATAATTGGCTTCGGGGCTCCGCAAAAATCCAAATCCGTCGGTGAGCACCTCGATGGTGCCCAGCCCCATGATCTGCTCGCCATTTTCCGCCTGCTCCTTGAGGATGGCGAACATGAGATCCTGCTTACGGAGAGTCGAAGCCCCTTCGACACCGAGATCTTCGGCCATCGCGACCAGTTCGGCAGGCGCTTTGCGTTTCAAGTCTTTGAGATGCATGAGAAAAGAGTTCCGACTCTAAGCTTTTGGAAATTGGGAGCGATTTGGGAATTTAAGAGCGATGTGCCGGCCGCCGTCATTTCGGCGTCACGAGCGCGGACATGGCGCTCCAAGAGGAAGTCACCCGGAATTAGGCTCAGGCTAGGCCCAAGTCAAGAGAAGCGCACTCACATGGATTGCTGGCCGAACGCTATTTCAGAAGGGCCTCACGATCACGAGAATGACGATGAATGTCACCAGCAGGGCGGGCACTTCATTCATCATCCGCAGGCGCTTCTCAGGCCAGGCACGCTCGCCCTTTGCAAGCTTCTTCGCATAGCCCACGACCCAGCCATGATAGCCGGTCAACAAGATGACGAGCAGGAATTTGGCGTGGAACCAGCCATCAGTCCAGGCGCCGATGTGGAAAGCCAGCAAGAGTCCGAAAATCCAGACAAGGATGATGGACGGGTTGAGGATGATCCGCTTCATGCGCATCTCACGCTCAATCCAGGCGCGATCCTCCGGCGAGCCCGGCTCGGTCTGGTGATGATAGATGAAATAGCGCGGGATCATGAACAGGCTCGCCATCAGGAAAATGACGAAGATGACATGTCCTGCGAGCACCCAGGGATAGGCCGCGCCCAAAAATCCGATGCCGGGCAAGATGGACATGAAAGACCTGTTCCTTCTACTTCATTCAGGCGCTTGAAGTGGCCCTTTTAGACCGGTTTCGCGCCAATTGGAACGGCTTAGCTCAAGCGCCCCGCACCCGCGCGACCAGTCTCTCGACATGCTCGATCGGCGTATCAGGCAGGATACCATGCCCGAGATTGAAGATGTGGGGCCGTCCCGCCAGCGCTTCGAGGATATGATCCACGGCGCGATCCAGCGTCTCGCCGCCAGCAATCAACGCCAGCGGATCGAGATTGCCTTGCAGCGGCAGATGCGCTGGCAATTCACGCGCAGCCCAAACCGGATCGATGGTTTCATCAAGCCCCAAGGCATCAACGCCCGTGCCAACCGCATAATCGACGAGCTTGGCCCCAGCGCCCTTTGGAAAGCCAATGATGGGCGTGTTCGGATGACGCGCCTTGAGCGCTTTGACGATCCGCGCATTGGGCGCAATCACCCATTCGTTGAACTGCTGCGGGCTCAGCGACCCTGCCCAGCTATCGAACAGTTGGACGGCATCGACGCCTGCCTCGATCTGCGCGGCAAGATAATCCACCGTCGCCATCTCGATCGCCGCAATGATCGCGCCGAATTTTGCGGGGCTTTGATAAGCCATGCGCCGGGCGGCGGCATGATCCTTGCTGCCCATGCCGGCCACCATATAGGTCGCGACGGTCCAGGGGCTGCCTGCAAAGCCAAGGAAGGTCGTCTGCGGGTCCAGAGCGGCCTTCACGCGCTTCACCGTGCCGATGACGGGAGCGAGGCGACTGGGATCCGGCGTGAGGCCGCTCAAATCCGCACCAGACAATGGCGGAGCAAGCCTTGGCCCCTCGCCTGCCTCGAACCACAAATCCTGCCCCAGCGCGTGCGGAATGACCAGAATGTCGGAAAACAAAATCGCCCCGTCAAAGCCGAACCGCCTGATCGGCTGAAGCGTTACCTCAGCTGCACAATCGCTGTCATAGCAAAGATCGAGGAAGCCGCCCTTCTCCGCCCGCAAGGCACGATACTCGGGGAGATAGCGCCCTGCCTGGCGCATGAGCCACAGCGGTGGCCGCGCCGGACGCTCGCCACGCAACACACACATGAGCGGCTGCGTCACGTCTTGGTGGACGAGGGGCGAGTTATGCACGGGCCAATATCCTAAAGTAAAATTATATAAGGTTGTTGGAGTCTGTTGGGGCGTGGATAGCGGGCATTATTCCCCCATCCTCATTTTGCCAACAGCTTGACGTCGCAAAGGCTCCGCAGATGCGCCGAGTCATTTCATTCGTCCACAGGACTCACAGGCTGTGGTGAACCGCGCTAGCCTGTGGATGAACCTTGGGCGATGTGGCGGAGACTGCGCATGAAATCGGCCTTCCCACTTATCCACAGCGCTGTCCCTTGAATATTCCTCAGTTTGTCCACATGACCATCCAATGGACCGTCTCAACCTTCATCTCCTCTCGGATTCCACGGGCGAAACGCTCGAACATATCGGCAAGGCGGCCATCGCCCAGTTCGAGAATGTCGAGACGATCCGCCATTTCTGGCCAATGGTACGCTCCGAGCAGCATCTCCAGCGCATTCTTGAAGAGGTAGCGCGCAACCCCGGCATGGTGCTGTTCACGCTCGCCAATCAGGGCCTGCGCAAGACGCTGGAGAATGGCTGCCGGGCGCTCGGCATTCCCTTTGTCGCGCCGCTCGATCCGGTGACGGATGCCATGTCCAATCTGCTGGGGCAGGAAACCCGCAATCGGCCAGGCCGCAAACATGTGCTGGATGAAGCCTATTTTGCGCGGATCGACGCCATTCAATTCACCATCGCCCATGATGATGGCGTGGGTTGGGAGAATTGGGAAGAAGCCGATATCGTGCTGGCGGGTGTTTCGCGCACATCCAAGACGCCGACGAGCATCTATCTTGCCAATCGCGGGTACAAGACAGCCAATATTCCGCTCGTGCTGGAATCACCGCCGCCAGCGACATTATATAATTTGCGCCACCCCATGGTCGTTGGCCTTACGACGAGCGCCGAGCGGCTGGTGCAGGTGCGGCGCAATCGGCTGCTTTCGCTCAATCAGGCGCCGGAAACAGCTTATGTTGATCTGGAGCGCGTCAATAATGAGGTGGCGCAGGCGCGGCGCATGTTTGCCGATCAGGGCTGGCCAGTCATTGATGTCACGCGGCGCTCGATTGAGGAAACAGCGGCGGCCATCGTCAATCTCTATCAGGAGCGACTCAAAGGCGGAAACAATGCGCTCGGCACCTTGAGCGGATTGGGACCGGTATGAGCGCCCCTCGCCTCCTGCTCGCCTCGCAAAGCGAAGGCCGCCGCCGGATGCTGACCGATGCAGCCGTGCCCTTCGAGACGGTGCATGCCGGGATTGACGAGGAAGCGATCAAGGACGCGCTGGTTGATGAAGGGCTTGGCCCCCGGGATCTGGCCGATGCGCTGGCGGAATGGAAAGCCCGGCGCCCCTCGATGCGCAATCCCGGCGCTCATGTGCTGGGCTGCGATCAGACGCTCGAGCTGGATGATGGCAGCCGCATCGACAAGGTGGAGACGCGGGACGAGGCAGCCGCCCTGCTCGCGCGGATGAGCGGGCGGACGCATAAATTGCACAGCGCTGCCGTGATGGCGCTCGCGGGCGAGACGATCTGGCGGCAGATTGAAAGCGTGACGCTGCAGATGCGGCCCCTGAGCAGCGCCTTTATCGATCAATATCTTGATCTGGATTGGGAAAATTGTCGCTGGTGCGTGGGCTGCTACCGGATCGAAGGGCCGGGCGCGCAGCTTTTCTCGAAGATTTCCGGCAGTCTTTTCGCCGTTCAGGGCCTCCCCCTGCTTCCTCTGCTCGACTATTTGCGCACGCGCTCTATTCTAGCGGCATGAGTGAACAGCGCCCCTATGCCGAGGTGATCGGCGACCCAATTGCCCACAGCAAATCCCCTGTCATCCATAATTTCTGGCTGGAGACACTGGGAATCGATGCGGAATATCGCAAAACCCGTGTCGAACCGCATGAGCTTGCCGGTTATTTTCTGATGCGCCGGGCCGATCCCGATTGGCTGGGCTGCAACATCACCATTCCGCACAAGATTGCAGCGATGGATTATGTGGATGATCCGGGCGGGGTGCGCGAGCGGATCGGCGCGATCAATACGGTTGCCTGCGAAACCGGCGGGCCATTGATTGGCACGAATACGGATGCGGGCGGTTTCCTCCAGCCCTTGCTAGCGCGCAAATGGCGGGGCAGCCGTGCGGTGCTTGCAGGCACTGGCGGTGCGGCGCAGGCTATCGGCTTTGCGTTGCGATCCGTGGGTGTGACCGATCTGACGATTGTTGCGCGCGATGCGGCGAAGGGTCAGGCCTTGCTCAAGCGGCTTGGCATGACTGGCAAGGTGCAGGATTTTTCCGCAGCGCTGCCAGAGGCGGACCTGCTGGTGAATTCAACTTCGCTGGGCATGGTCGGCAATGATGGCTGGACACCCGATCTCGCACACCTGTCCTCCGCAGCGATGGTGTATGACATTGTTTATGCGCCACTCGAGACGCCCCTTCTGGCTGCTGCGACTGCGCGCGGGCTGAAGACGATCGATGGGCTGGAAATGCTGATTGGGCAGGCGGCGCTCGCCTTCGACATTTTCTTCGACGCTGAGGCGCCCCGAGAGCAGGATGCAGAATTGCGCGATCTGTTGCTTGCGCCCGTCGATGCGTGACGGCGTCGCACACCCACGCTGAAGCAGTCTGATGCCGCGCCGCCCCTTTCGCATCGGGCTGACCGGATCGATCGGCATGGGCAAATCAACCGTGGCGCAGATGTTTGCCGCGCAGGGCGTTCCGATGTTCGACGCCGATGCCGAAGTGCATCGACTGCAAGGGTCTGGCGGCGCGCTGGTGAATGTCATTGAGGCGCGCTTTCCCGGAACGACTGGCCCCAACGGTGTCGATCGGAAAAAGCTCGGCAGCCTTGTGCTTGGCAAGCCGGATGAACTCCATGCCCTCGAGCGCATCGTCCATCCCGCCGTCGCTGCCTCGCGCCAACGTTTCGTGCAGCGGCATGCGAGTCATAAGATGGTGCTGCTCGATATTCCGTTGCTGTTCGAGACGCGCGGTGAAAAGCAGATGGATCTGGTCGTCGTGGTCAGCACATCCTCCTTCCTCCAGCGCCGCCGTGTTCTGCGTCGCCCCGGCATGACGCACAGCCGCTTGGCCAAAATATTGGCGAACCAGATGCCTGATCATGTGAAACGCGCTCGGGCTGACGTGATAATCGATACGGCAGGTCCCAAATGGCGCACAAAAGCGCGTGTGACTCGCCTCGTCGCTTGCCTTCGCCGCGCGCTGGTCCGATAGTGTTTTCCCAACGAGTCATGAGCCCAAATGCGCGAAATCGTTTTCGATACTGAGACTACCGGCCTTGATCCCGCGAGCGGCGATCGCCTCGTCGAGATTGGCTGCGTAGAGCTGGTCAATCGCATCCCCACTGGCGCTACCTATCATGCCTATTTCAACCCGGATCGGGATATGCCGTCGGCAGCAGAAGCCGTGCATGGTCTCTCGGCGCGCTTCCTGTCAGACAAGCCGCGCTTCCCGGACAAGGCCGCCGAGCTTCTCGACTTTATCGGTGACTCGCCGCTGGTCGCTCATAATGCGCGCTTCGATTTCGGCTTTTTGAATGCCGAGCTGGATCGCTGTGGCCGGGCGAAGATCGATCTTGCACGGATGATCGACAGCCTCACCATTGCGCGCACATTGCATCCCGGTGCCAAGCACAGCCTTGATGCCTTGTGCAATCGCTACGGGATCGATCGCAGCCATCGCGTCAAGCATGGTGCATTGCTGGATGCCGAGTTGCTGGCCCAGCTCTACATTGAGCTGACCGGCGGACGGCAGATTGGCCTCACGCTCGTCGCGGACGACATCGTCGATGCGGCGTCAGATATCGGTGCCATCCTGGTGCCAGTGCGTCAGGTCGTGCGACCGGCGCGTCTCTTTTCCGCCAGTGAGGAGGAACTGCAGCGGCACGCAGCCTTTTTAGCGAAGTTGGATAACCCCTTGTGGCTCGATCAACGCGCGTGACGTGCAATTGATATGGCTCAACAGGCAAGGGGCTTGAATAGATTATAAGGTCGAAGAAGAAGAAGGAGAAATAAGATGGACATCCGCGTATCTGGCCACCAGGTCGACACGGGCGAAGCTCTCAAGACGCATGTCGCTGACCGGTTGCAGGCCATCGCTGACAAATATTTCTCGCGCACCATTTCCTCTAACGTCACCTTCAGCAACGCGCCGCATGGCGCCTTTCGATGCGATATTGTCTGCCATGTGATGGCGGGCCTCATCCTCAAAGGTGCAGGCGAAGCGCAGGACGCGCATCTGGGCTTCGATCAGGCCGCCGACCGCATCGAGAAGCAGCTGCGCCGCTACATGCGCCGCCTCAAGGATCGCCATGAGCAATATGCCAGTGCCGAAGCCCAGCGCGAGGTGACGCCCGCCATCGATGGCATCGATGACGCCAGCTATGTGGTGTTCCAGGCGAATGAGGAAGAGGATGAGCCCGAGGCGGACGCGCCCGTGGTCATTGCGGAAATGCGGGTCGATATTCCCAAGGCTTCGGTATCCGACGCGGTGATGATGCTCGATCTGCGCAATACGAATGCGCTCATGTTCGTGAACAGCGCCACGACCGCGTTCAACATGGTCTATCGCCGCAATGATGGCACCATCGGTTGGGTGGAGCCCCCAAAGGCCTGATCCCTGCGGCTTTATCGCTAAGCATCCACAGGCTGGCGCACTTGCGGGACATCCGCAGTGCGCCAAGTTGGTTGACCCCGCAAAGCTTTGCGACTATCTGCGCGACAGTTTTTCCAGGCGGCCGCAACAGGTTATTGTTTCAACCTGCGCGTACCAATCCCGCTACCGGCCGCAGGATACGGGTTGAACATGGATAATTTCAGCGACTTGCTCGCGACGAACGCTGTTTCGTCTGCGGTGACAGTTCCCAATAAGAAGCAGCTTTTTGCCAAGCTCGCACAGCTTGCGGCAGATGCCTATGGGCTCGATGCCGCGCAAGTGCTGGAGCGGATTACCGAGCGTGAGCGGCTGGGGTCGACCGGCTTTGGCGGTGGCATCGCGATTCCGCATGCCAAGCTGGACGCGCTGGATCAGGTGCGTGGCGTTGTGATCCTGCTCGCCGAACCGATCTCCTTTGACGCAATCGATGAGTCACCAGTCGATGTCGTGTTCATGCTGCTTTCGCCATCGGACAGCGGGGCCGAGCATCTCAAGACATTGGCGCGTGTCTCGCGTCTGTTGCGCAGTGAGCGTCATCTGGCGCGCATTCGCGGCGTGAATTCGGATTCCGCGCTGTATGCGCTCCTCGCCGGCGGCGAGACGCGTGACGCTGCCTGACGGGCAAACCCCGTCGGGTGAAGCAGCGCATTTCAGGGCGCTCGAACGCCTTTATGCCTCCGCGCCAATCAACAATCTATTTCCATCGCAGCTTGATATTCCCTCATCAGGGACAGCCCGGATCCAGTTCGACATTACGCCGGACTATTTCCATGCCGCGCAGGCGACGCATGGCACCGTCTATTTCAAGATGCTCGACGATGCGGCCTTTTATGCCGCCAATAGCCTGGTGAGCGATCGCTTCCTGCTCACCACCGCCTTCAATCTGTTTTTCACTAAGCCCCTTAAAGCGGGGCCGATCATTGCCGAGGGCCGCTGGCTGAGCGGCAAGCGGCGAATCTATGTTGCCGAGGCCCGTTTGCTGGATGGTGATGGCGAAGAGGTTGGTCGCGGCACGGGCACCTTCATGCGCTCGACCATCGCGCTGGCGAGCCTCCCCGGCTATTCCCAATCTGGGACAGATGGGATTGGCTGATCGGCTCACCAGCCAGCTGCTCGTTCAGGCTTTGGTGCGCACTGCCCAGTCTGCTGGTGGCATGGCGATGGTGCTTCACAAAGGCGAGCAGATGAGCGGCGCGATCGTCGTTCAGATACTGGAGCGTGGTCAGAATCTCGGCCTATTTGAACGCGTTACCGATCTCGATGGGCGCGTCTCTTTGATGAGCGCCGGACCCGCCAGCGGGTGCGAACCAACTGAAATAAATCAATATATTGAGCGAAGAACGACCGTTGACCCCGATATCTGGTTCGTGGAACTGGATATCGCGGATGGGCAACGTCTCGCCGCCGAGGTGCTTGGGGCGGGTTGACAGTCTGGCGCCAGAGGCTCAGAGGCGCCATCACTCGCGCAGGTTGCGGTCGGCTGATCAATCGGATTGGTTGCTGCAAACACGCAGACGGGGGGCGAACCGACGCTTTGCATGGCTGGATCTCGATCTGGCCCAAGCGTCGTCATTCGACCAACCGCATAGACTAGAGATTGAATGCGCAACCGTGTCGTCGTCGCCATCATGGCGACAACTGGACTGCTAACGTCCACCATTGCTTTGGCAGAGATTAATGATAGCTCCGCCACAGGAAAACTGTCTAACTCGTTCGAGGTTCCCGCCATTGTCGCTGCTGATCTTGCAGCCCCTGCCGCGGTAGAGCCCACTCTCAGCACCAATGATGCTGTCACTGCGCAAGCAGACCCTGCAGATTCCCTGTCCGAACTGGTCGAGCGCCTCGATGTTGCTCAAGCGACCGATGAAGATATCCACTGCCTTGCCACCACCGTCTATTATGAAGCACGCAGCGAGAGCCTCGCCGGCCAGCTTGCCGTCGCTAATGTGGTGCTTGAGCGCTCCAAGTCCGGCCGTTTCCCCAAAGATCTTTGCGGCGTCGTGAAGCAAGCCGGTCAGTTCAGCTTCGTGAAGGGCGGTCGTTTGCCCACCGCGCCGAACAATGCTGGTCAGTGGAACACGGCGAAAGCCATTGCGCACATCGCGATGGAAGGCAGCTGGGCCAACCCGGTTCAAGGCGCGCTCTTCTTTCACTCCAGCCGCGTGTCACCTGGCTGGCGGCATGAGCGGCTGACGCGCATCGGCGGCCACGTCTTCTACCGCTGAAACTGCAATCTGATTTGACCAGCGATGCAGGGGTAGCGCAAACCCGTGCGTTCTCCGCTTGATGATGTTCACTCATTGTTCTAATCAAGCGCGATGATCTATGCATCGCTGCCAGATAATGCCCTCACGATAGAACAGGGCCCGTCAATCATCGACGGGACAGCGCGTAGCGTGACGCGCGGCGTTCTGCGCATGTTTGCGCGCCATGATATTTTCGGCATCCCGGAGGTGCCGCTCCCCAATGGGAGGCGGCTCGATATCATGGCGGTGGATGCGCGCGGCCTTATCATCGCCGTCGAGATAAAATGCAGCCGTGCCGATCTTCTAGGCGATGGTAAGTGGCCGGATTATTTCGATTATTGCGATCGTTATTTTTGGGCCGTGCCTGCAGGGTTTGATCTCACGCCTTTTCAAAGCGAAGCGCTATGGCCCGAGCGGACGGGGCTGATCGTCGCCGATCAATATGATGCTGAGATCCTCCGCGCCGCGCCCACCGAATCGCTAAGCGCAGCGCGCCGCAAGGTCGAGGTGCAGCGCCTGGCGCGTCGGGCCGCCCGACGGTTGGCGCAATTGGCAGATCCCGATGGGCAGATACTCTGGAACGAGCAGGGCTAGAGCCAGCATTTCCTGCCGAATCGCGCTCGTGAAGCCACTTGGCAGGGCAGGGTTCCAGCCGCTAAGGCCATGGCTTGCAAACTTGGGAGAGTTCGTTGAGCCAGACCGTATATCCCGTTCCAGCAGAGTGGCGCGCGCGCGCTTATGTGGATGCCCAAGGCTATGCGGATGGCTATGATCGATCTCTGAGCGATCCCGAGGGCTTCTGGCGTGACGAAGCAAAGCGGCTGGATTGGATAAAGCCCTTCACGCGCGTGAAAGAGGCAAGCTTCGATGAGGCGGACTTCGGTATCAACTGGTTCGCTGACGGCACGCTCAATATCGCAGCAAATTGTCTGGACCGGCATCTGGCCGAGCGTGGCGATGTGCCTGCGATTCTTTGGGCAGGCGATGATCCATCGGAAAGTCGCTCGATCAGCTATCGCGAACTGCATGAAGATGTCTGCCGCTTCGCCAATATTCTGAAGGGCCAGGGCGTCCGCAAGGGCCACCGCGTCACCATCTATATGCCGATGATTCCGGAGGCGGCGATGGCGATGCTCGCCTGCGCGCGGATCGGTGCGATCCATTCCGTCGTATTCGGCGGTTTCTCACCCGATAGCCTCGCTGGCCGCATCACCGATTGCGACTCGTCCATCATCATCACGGCGGATGAGGGACTACGGGGCGGCAAGAAAATCCCGCTTAAGGCCAATGTCGATGAGGCGCTGAAGGATTGCTCGGGCGTCTCGTCCGTCATCGTCGTGCGGCGCACGGGCGGCGCGGTCGCGATGGTTGAGGGGCGAGACCATTGGTATGAAGATCTGCGCAGCGCAGCATCCACGGATTGCCCGGCGGTCGAGATCGGCGCGGAAGACCCGCTGTTCATCCTCTACACATCCGGCTCAACCGGCAAACCCAAGGGCGTGCTGCACGCGAGCGGCGGCTATCTGCTCTGGGCCGCCATGACGCATCATTATGTGTTCGATTATCGGCCCGGCGATATTTATTGGTGCGCTGCGGATATCGGCTGGGTCACCGGGCACAGCTATATCGTCTATGGCCCGCTGGCCAATGGCGCGACGACGGTGATGTTCGAGGGTGTGCCCAACTACCCGGATTTCAGCCGCTTCTGGCAAATTGTCGATCAGTTCAATGTCAGCACATTTTACGCTGCCCCCACTGCCATCCGCGCGCTGATGCGTGAAGGCGAAGAGTGGGTGAAAAAAACCAGCCGCAAGAGCCTGCGCATTTTGGGGTCAGTCGGCGAGCCGATCAACCCGGAAGCCTGGGAATGGTATCATCATGTGGTGGGCGATAGCCGTTGCCCGATCATGGATACATGGTGGCAAACGGAAACCGGCGGTCATATGATTACGCCTTTGCCCGGCGCCGTCGATTTGAAGCCGGGTAGCGCTACCAAGCCCTTCTTCGGCGTGCAGCCGCAGATCGTTGATGCCGATGGCAAGGTGCTCGAGGGTGCGTGTGAGGGCAATCTCGTGATCGCGCAGAGCTGGCCGGGGCAGATGCGCACCTTGTGGGGCGATCATGATCGCTTCTTCCAGACCTATTTCAGCACTTACCCGGGCAAATATTTCACCGGCGATGGCTGCCGTCGCGATGAGGATGGCGATTATTGGATCACGGGCCGCGTCGATGACGTCATCAATGTCTCAGGCCACCGCATGGGGACGGCTGAGGTAGAGAGTGCGCTGGTTTCCCATTCCAAGGTCGCAGAGGCCGCAGTCGTCGGCATGCCGCATGACATCAAGGGGCAGGGCATTTACGCCTATGTGACGCTCAACGTGGGCGAGGAAGGCGACGACGCGCTTCGCAAGGACCTGGTGCAATGGGTCAGGCGTGAGATCGGACCGATTGCGACGCCTGACTTCATCCAGTTCGCGCCTGCACTTCCAAAAACCCGCTCGGGCAAGATCATGCGGCGCATTTTGCGCAAGATTGCCGAGAATGCGGTGGACCAGTTGGGCGATATCTCAACTTTGGCCGATCCGGCAGTGGTCGAGCATCTTGTGGCGAACCGTCAGCAAAGCGCTGGTTGAGGCGAGGGCGGCGGCCAAGGTTAAAGCCTTGGCCACCGCTGACCTGCCCGAGCCCTAAAGTAACCAGCCGATTAACCGTTTATTAGGGCAATTCCTTCACTTCCGGAGCAGACCTGCTTGTTCCGGGGGGACGTTCCTAAATGTCGCATTCTGCCAATACCGTCGATGTTGCAATCATCGGCGCTGGCCCGGCGGGGCTGACCGCCGCCTATCTGCTCACCAAGGCAGGCTTTAGCGTCACCGTCATCGAGAAAGACGAAGCTCAGGTCGGCGGTATCAGTCGCACGGTCGAGCATCAGGGTTTCCGCTTCGATATTGGCGGTCATCGCTTCTTCTCGCGCTCCAAGGAAGTCGTGGCGCTGTGGAACGAGCTGCTGCCGGATGATTTCATCGATCGACCGCGGATGAGCCGCATCTATTATCAGGGCAAATTCTACAGTTACCCGCTGCGCGCCTTTGAAGCGCTGCGCAATCTGGGCCTGTTCCGCTCCGCCATGTGCATGCTCTCCTATGCCAAGGCGAAAGCGCGTCCGATCAAGGATGTGCGCAGCTTCGAGGATTGGGTGGTCAATGAATTTGGTCGCAAGCTCTATTCGATCTTCTTCAAGACCTATACCGAGAAGGTGTGGGGTATGCCGTGTGACACCATGTCCGCAGACTGGGCGGCGCAGCGCATCAAGGGCCTTTCGCTCGGCGCTGCCGTGCTCGATGGCCTCAAGCGCAGTCTCGGCCTCAATAAAAAGCCCAATGATGGCATGGGCGCCAAGACACTGCTCGAGCATTTCCGCTATCCGCGCCTCGGCCCCGGCATGATGTGGGATGCCGCGCGTGATCGCGTGATCGAGGGTGGTAATCACCTGTTGATGGGCCACGCCTTGCGGCAGCTCAGTCTTGATCAGGTGACGGGCCGTTGGCGTGTGCTGGCCAACCGGGGTGACGGCGAAGTGACTACCATCAATGCCAAGCATGTGATCAGCTCAGCGCCCATGCGCGAACTGGCCGGACGCCTGCACCCGGTCCCCGCGACGCTCGGCAACGCGCTGTCGCTTGGCTATCGCGACTTTCTCACCGTAGCGCTGATGATCCGGTCTGCCGATCTCTTCCCGGATAACTGGATCTACATCCACGATCCGCGCGTGCAGGTTGGCCGTGTGCAGAATTTCCGCAGCTGGTCGCCCGAGATGGTGCCGGACCCGGACATTGCCTGTGTCGGTCTGGAATATTTCTGCTTCGAGGGTGATGGCCTGTGGGCGTCAAGCGATGAAGACCTGATCGCGCTGGCAACGCATGAAATGGTGTTGATGGGTCTGATCAAGCCCGATCAGGTCGTTGGCGGCGCGGTGGTCCGGCAGGAAAAAGCCTACCCCGTCTATGATGAAACTTACGCTGCAAATGTCGCAGCCATCCGCGCCGAGCTGGAAGAGAAATATCCAACGCTCCACCTCGTGGGTCGCAACGGTATGCACCGCTATAATAATCAGGATCATGCGATGATGACCGCAATGCTGACCGTGCGGAACATCATAGCGGGCACCAAAGTGTTCGACATTTGGGGCGTGAATGAAGACGCCGAATATCATGAAGCCGGGCATGATGGGGCGCTGACGCAAGGCGAACGCGCTGCGCTGGAAAGCCAGCGCGCCGTGCCTATGGCGGTTCGGCAGGTCGCGTGACCTTGGCGATGGTGCAGTTGGCGCGGGATATGCTCGGGCGGACCTATGTGCGCTATGGCCTCGCCAGCGCCATTGCGCTCGCCTGTGATGTCTGCCTATTCCTCGTGTCCCTGCGCGCAGGCGTGGCTCCGGCTTATGCCGCCGCGATCGGCTATGGCTTCGGGACTCTTGTCCACTGGCTGATTTCGTCCCGCCTGGTCTTCACTGATCGTCCAGAGAGGGAAGGGGCCGCAGCCTATCGACAGAAGGCGCTCTTTATCGCATCGTCTCTGTCCGGCCTTCTGATCACCACGGCGATTGTCGCGCTCGCGCACATGGCAGGGCTGCTTCCAATCATTGGCAAGCTCCTCGCCATCGCGATCAGCTTTCAGACAACCTATCTGTTGCGCAAAATGGTCGTATTCGCATGAGCGAGACCATCCTCGACCACGCGCCGTCTCGGCCGCTTTATCGCTATGTCGCGCTCATCTGGCTGCTCATCACGATCGGCGCCATCTTCCATGCCGCCGATAGCATTGCGCGCGCATCCCTTGGCGACCCCGACAATTATATGCGGCTCGTGCAAGTGCGGGATTGGTTAGCGGGGCAGAGCTGGACGGACGTTGTCCAACATCGCATGAATCCCCCGCACGGCGGCGACATTCATTGGTCGCGACTGGTCGATATGCCGATCGCGCTGATCATCATGGTTCTGCGCCCGTTGTTCGGCCAAGGTATCGCGGAGATGGCCGCCCTCATCGCGGTGCCCGCGCTGCTCTCGCTCGCCTTGATGCTCGTTCTGGCACCCCTGCTGCGGAACCTTGCCGGTCGTGGGGTGGCGTTGGCCTTGCTCGCCTTATTGCCGCTCTGCCTGTTCGTCAGCGCCCAGTTCATGCCGATGCGCATCGATCATCACGGCTGGCAGATCTTAATGGCGGCCATCGCGCTCGTCGCATGGACCCGGCCCGGCATGGCCTCCGCCGCACTTGCGGGCGCGGCGCTGGCCTTCTGGATGCACGTGTCCATCGAGGGGCTGCCCTATGCGATGCTCTTCGGCGGGCTCTACATGATGACCTATGTGCTGAAGGGCGACCGCCGTGTGCGCGCCTATCTCGGCGCTCTGACCATCGGCTCCTTGCTCTTTCTGGTCAGCACCCACGGCTTGGCTGCGCTGGCGCGGAGCTATTGTGACGCCATCTCGGCGCCCTATGTCGCAGCGCTGCTACTCGCAACCGGCGGATTTTTGATTGCGGACTATAGCGTTCGCCCCTTGCGCTGGCAGACAAGGTTGATCTCGCCCCTCTTGGCGGGCAGCGCCGCGCTCGCAGGGATCGCGCTGGTCGATCCCGTCTGCCTCGCCGGTCCGTTTGCCGCGCTCGATCCCCTCACGCGCGACGTGTGGTATCTCAATGTGAACGAAGGCCAACCTGTATGGCGTCAGTCCGGATCCATGAGCCTTGTGATGATCCTGGCACCCCTCACGGGCCTTGCTGTGGCGATCGTCCACGCCTGGACGGCCTATCGCAGCAGGCGAGATCTGACGGCTGTCGGCATTGCTATTGCGGCGCTGTTCGCGTGGGGCATCGGTTTGCTTATTCTGCGGGCAGGCGGCGTCGCACAGATTTATGCCTTGCCGGGCATGGCCATTTTAATCGGATGGCTCATCGCGCGAAGCGATCAGTTCCATCCTCGGATTCTATGGAGCGTCAGCATGGCAGCCGCTCTACTTCTGGCGACAGCGATCCCGCCGTTTGTTTTGGGCGCATGGTTATTTGCAGATAATGACAAGCCGACCACGTCAGCGCGCACGGGAAATAGCGAAGATGCAGATTCGCAAAGCCAGCAATGTGTCACGCCGAGTACAGGCGCCGCCTTGCGCAGCATTGGGAAGGTCACGCTTCTCGCCCCGCTCGATGTAGGGCCTGTGCTGTTATACCAGACCGACGTGAGCATTATCGCCAGCGGCTATCACCGTAACAGCGCGGCCATTGCAAAGGTCATCCGCGCCTACACGAGCCCCGCAGATGCCGCGCACGCTATCGTCCTGGAAACGCCCGCGCAATATCTGCTGCTTTGCAGCGGCATGCAGGAAATGACGAACTACAAGCATCGCGCCCCAACCGGCCTCGCTGCTGCGCTGGACCGTGGGAACATCCCCAACTGGCTTGCGCCCGATGCAAGGCTGCAAACGGCAAGCGCCAGGCTTTACCGCGTCATTCGCTAACGCCCGCCTGGTCAGGCCGCTGCGCTCAACCCCGTTCGCAACGCGCTGAACTCATGATGCAGGTCGGCAATCTGTCCCCCGATCCCGTCAGCGATGTCGCGCAGCTCCCCGGCTGCCTCCACCAGCGCTGCTGATCCGGACTGGGCATCCTGCGCGGCGCTGTTGATGGCCTGCATGTCCAGCCCCGTCTGGGCGATCGAGCTTGCCATACGATGATTTGCTTCGGCTTGACGCTCTGCCAGAGAATCCACGGCAGCGGCTTGTTCGCCGACATTGCCGGCCAGCGCTTCCACCAATTGCGCGCTGGTGAGGAATTCCTCAGCCGTGCTGTTGATCGTCTTGAGCTGCTGCGCGATTTCACCGGCTGCATGGCTTGAATCGATGGCGAGCGTCTTGATCTCCCGCGCAACAACCGCAAAGCCCAGGCCCGCCTCGCCAGACCGATGCGCCTCGATATTTGCGTTGATGGAGAGCATGTTCGTCTGGGCGGCCACATCCTGGATCAAGTTGAGCGCCCGGCTGATGCCAATGACGAGCTCGGCCAGCGCGCGGGCATGAGCCCGGTTGCGACTGGCCTCGTCAATAACGCCGCTACTATGCCGTTTGGTTGTCGCTGCACTGTCCCGCACACGGGCGACCAGATCGAGCAGGCTGCGGCTTTCTTCCTGCGCATTGTCCACGCGCGTGGCGGCTGCAGAGACATTCCAGGCCACACTGTCCGCCAGATTGCTGGACTGGCTGGAAGCGCTTGCGAGCGTTGCGGCCATCGTGCGCATCATGGTGGACGCTTGAGACAAAGCGGACACAAGCTGGGACAGCGCAGTATCAAAGCGGGCGAAGTGATTGTCGATCAGCATGGCCCGGCGTTGCATCGCCTGCGCTTCCTCCAACTGGCGGTGGCGCAGGGCTGCTTCCTGCGCCAGGCGGCGTTCCAGATCCTGCTGCTCCCGTTTGCGGAGCATCTCCTCGACATGCTGCTGACCGAGTCGTGCCTCTTCGGCGATTCGGGTGCTGACCTGTGCGGTGGCAAGTGCCTGCGCAATCGCGCCGATTTCATCGCGTCGATCCATGCCGGGCACGACGTCGACTGATCGCCTGTCGCGCACATGCCTTGCAATCGCTGCGAGCGGCATAACGAGCCTTGTTTTGCCCAGATGCGCAATGATCGCGCCGCCAATGATTGCGCTGACCGTCACGACCAAGAGCAGCATCTCCGCAGCGAAATTCACCCAGCGCAGGATCGAGCGGTCCTCACTGGCCGTTTTGCGCAATGTCTCGGTCGTGCGCTGGATGCGGCCAATCAGCGGATCAATCGCGCCGACAAATTCGCCGGAGAGATAGAAGGTCAGGCCTTCGCGATTATTGCGGGCCAGCAGGCTCTGCAATCGGGTGAGCGCGATATCGGCATCCGCCCGCTCGACGGAAAAATTCCTGTTGATCTCTGGCGCCCCCGCTTGGAGCTGCTGCCAATCGACGACGAGCCTTGTTCTTATGTCCTGCACGGCAGTCGCGCCGCCCTCCGCATCGACTGTGCCCATGCGCACCTTGTCCGCGATGGCCCAGCTGGCCTGATAAGAAGAGGCCAGGCCCTGAAGCTGGCTCATTGGCACAATACGCTGTTCGACAAGTCGCGCCGATATCTGGCGATTGACGGAGAGGGCGGCGAACTGCGCCAGCACCAGAAGGAGAAGCAGTGATCCGGCGGCGACCAACAAACGCTTCAGTTCCAAGGCGAGGGACATGCTCTGCTTGTTCGTCTTGCGCGTCCACAGAGTCGTTATTCGATGGCGCAGCGATCGCATCATATCTGCCAACTTGTCCTTCAGGCAGGCTCAGCCCCAATGACCGCGTGCCTGCGAACGCGACTTAGTGAACAGCGTGTTGATGAAATGTTACGAAACCCAGCAAAAACCCAGCAAAATCAATGTCATAAAACTGCAACATTGTGCGTTCTGCCATGCAGGCCATCCGCAAGCACATCAAATGCCGCCTTTATCTGCTCCCAATCCTGCGGAACGACGTGCCTGCCCCTTGATGTGACTTTCACCTTTGGGAAATCGCGTCACCCCGAGAATGCCCTCCCGACTTGCATCGGGCGGCGACCCCTGCTAACCGGCCCCGCGTGTCAAGGGGGTGCGCCAGCGCCCCTCTTTTTCTGGCGCGATTCAAATCGAACGAAGAGGCGTAGGCGCGCGTGGAGAATTCCAGCGGTATTCAGGCTAGCTTAGCGGGGCGTTATGCGCTCGCGCTGTTTGGGCTGGCGCGTGAAAGCAATGCGCTCGATTCGGTCGCTGCGAGTCTTGAAACGCTCAAGGCCGCACTGAACGAATCAGCGGATCTCAAGACATTGACGCAGAGCCCGTTGATCGGCCGTGACGATGCAGCCAGGGCAATTGCAGCCGTCGCCGCAACGCTCGGGGTGGATCCCCTGACGACGAAGACGCTCGGCGTGCTGGCGGAGAATCGCCGCCTGTCGCAGCTCTCGAATGTCATTCGCGCGTTCGGCACGCTGCTTTCATCCCATAAGGGTGAGACGCGGGCTGAAGTCACATCCGCCTTTCCGCTCGAGCAGGCGCAGCAAACTGCGCTCGCCAAGCAGCTCAAGGCGCGCACGGGCCGCGACATGGCTCTGGATCTTACGGTCGACCCGGCCATCATGGGTGGCCTCATCGTGAAGATGGGCAGCCAGATGATCGACAGCTCGATCCGCACCCGACTGAACAGACTCGCTCAAGCTATGAAGGGCTGAAAAGCCCTCGAACAGGTTCGATGAAAGGTTGAACATGGATATCAACGCCGCAGAAATTTCAAAGGTCATCAAGGACCAGATCGCCGGCTTCGGTTCCGAGGCGGAAGTGAGCGAAGTCGGCACCGTGCTCAGCGTGGGTGACGGTATTGCGCGCATTCACGGCCTGGACAATGTGCAGGCTGGTGAGATGGTCGAGTTCGCCAATGGCGTGCAGGGCATGGCGCTCAACCTCGAGGCCGACAATGTCGGCGTCGTGATCTTCGGCTCGGACGCCGAGATCAAGGAAGGCGACACCGTCAAGCGCACCGGCACCATTGTGGACGTTCCCGTCGGCAAGGGTCTGCTTGGCCGCGTGGTCGATGGTCTTGGTAACCCGATCGACGGCAAGGGGCCTATCGTGGGCGCCACGCGCAGCCGCGTTGAAGTCAAGGCGCCCGGCATCATTCCCCGCAAGTCGGTGAGCGAGCCTGTGCAGACCGGCCTCAAGGCCATTGACGCTCTGGTTCCGATTGGCCGTGGCCAGCGCGAGCTGATCATTGGTGACCGTCAGACCGGCAAGACCGCTGTCGCGATCGATACCTTCATCAACCAGAAGGGCGTCAATCAGGGCGACGACGAATCCAAGAAGCTCTATTGCATCTATGTCGCCGTTGGCCAGAAGCGCTCGACGGTTGCACAGATCGTTCGCCAGCTCGAAGAGAATGGCGCGATGGAATATTCCATCGTTGTGGCGGCAACGGCTTCCGAGCCTGCGCCGCTCCAGTATCTCGCGCCTTATACCGGCGTTGCGATGGGCGAGTATTTCCGCGACAACGGCATGCACGCCGTGATCGTGTATGACGATCTCTCCAAGCAGGCTGTGGCGTATCGCCAGATGTCCCTGCTGCTGCGTCGTCCTCCGGGCCGTGAAGCTTATCCTGGCGACGTTTTCTATCTGCACAGCCGCCTGCTTGAGCGCGCTGCAAAGATGAATGATGCAAACGGGGGCGGTTCGCTCACGGCTCTGCCGATCATTGAAACGCAGGCTGGCGACGTTTCGGCCTACATTCCAACCAACGTGATTTCGATCACCGATGGCCAGATCTTCCTCGAAACGAACCTCTTCTATCAGGGCATTCGTCCGGCCATTAACGTTGGTCTGTCGGTGTCGCGCGTTGG
This sequence comes from uncultured Sphingobium sp., assembly GCA_946479185.1. The sequence continues at coordinate 77 of CAMLFF010000012.1, read as the reverse complement.
CTCGGCTGCGCAGACAAAGGCGATGAAGAAGGTGTCCGGCTCGATCAAGCTTGAGCTCGCTCAGTATCGCGAAATGG